>RYWJ01000018.1 GCA_003979185.1 Candidatus Saccharimonadota bacterium
GTTAGAGCCGTCAGCGTTGTTAGCAATGCCAGCCGTGATAGTAAAACAGAAGATCTCCGCCTCTCTAGACGTCCTCTAACACCCCGCTAAGCTCAAACCTTCATCATACCAAGGTTTTAAGAAAAATCGCTTAGAATGGCTCTAAATAGGCTTAAACGGCAAATTGCCGATCTACCGCCAAATTCGCCTGCTCATCCGCTCTAGTATTCTGCTCCCTTGCGACATGCACAAATGCGCAAGCCTCAAAGTTCTTTAATAATTCCTGAATGTCATCATAAATCGGCATCAGATCGCGATTTTTGACCTTATAGATACCATTCATCTGATTGATCATCATCAGATTATCACCGACGAAACGTACCGATTTCAACCCTAACTCGATCGCTTTTTCACAACCAGCTTTCAGAGCATAATATTCTGCTACTCTCGAGGTTGCGAAACCGATAAATTCCCCTCCGCAAGCCAAAACTGCCCCATTCGGACCCACAATATGGTAGCCAATGCCCGCTGGACCAGGATTACCGCGACTACAACCGTCAATGTAAACTGTCGCGCTATTTGCTACTGTTTTGTAATTCAAACTCGTCGGCTGATGCTCTTCCATCTCCAGCACGCTCAGACTAGCCTCATCCAGCCTATACCCGGCCAGTTCATCAACTTTGATATATTTGTACGAGCTATATCGATCCTGCGGAGTAATCTTCGTGTCGTCACTCAATCGTACGTTATAAACAATATATAAATTACTCAGCTGGCTTGATCCCAATGGTGCCAAAAAAGTCACTACGTCTTTTAGCTCTATCTTCTCTGTTATCTCTATGCCAAGATATTCCTCAAGCATGCGATCCATCGCTTCTTCGGGCTGTTCACCAAATTTAATCTTCCCCGTTGGGATTTCCCAAACCGGTAGACCGTCCACCCGACCCTGAGCTTTCTTCATAATTAGCACCTCTCGCCCCTTCTGGACAATTGCCGCCACTCGAATGCGTTGTTTCACTTTTTGCACCTTAAATAAACCTTAAAAATTTAATGTTTTCTTGCCAAAGCACTCCTCAAATACTCTCACAACAAACCATTAATTTGTACCCTAGTACTACCCTAAGGTAGCCCCAATGACGATGTTTTCCCTGTAGTATATACAAGGTGGGTAAAATCTTATGCGACATCTCCACGGAGATGAGCCACGAAATCCCTAAACATGATTATTCAGGAAAATCATGCCGCCACTAGGGCTAACTTAATTATAGCACACTAGCCCCTCGTCTGCTAGACCTATTCTAGCCCCTCAATGATGCCGCCCCTGTTCCGAACTTCCACTGACGATAGACGAGGTAGTGCTATTCCCCCTAAGCACCACCGACTAACCAAGCAAAAGCGTGCAAGATTCCCTCTAGAGCACCATTCATAATCAAGGATAAAGCCGATGGGAATAAAATCACCAACACCATCACCAAGATAATCCCCAAAGTTTCCATCTGATCCATAATATTGCGAACGCCATCTGGAGAAATCGCATACAATATCCTAGACCCGTCTAATGGCGGGATCGGAATCAAGTTAAAAATCCCGAAGCCCAAGTTTACCATCACAATCTCCATCATAATGATACCGCCTAAGTTGTTCACGAACCCAGGCATACCGTTCGACACAACGATCAACCCAGTCCACACACCTATCAAGAATCCGATCAAAGCCAAAAGGAAGTTCGTCAATGGCCCCGCTAAAGCTACCAGTGCCATGCCCCAAGGACCATGTTTAATATTCTTCGTATCTACTGGCACAGGCTTCGCCCCACCAAAGATCGGTCCTCCACCCAAAAACATCAAAATCGGAATCAAAAAAGACATGACTGGATCAAGATGTTTCAAAGGGTTCAAAGTTAATCTGCCATCATCTTTCGCCGTATCGTCCCCTAGCCAATAGGCTACCAAACCATGTGCTAGCTCATGCAGTACCATCGAAAATAGTACCACTACCAGAATAACAATTAGCGTAATAACTGTATTGCCCTGCATTTTATTCCTAAGTTAGAGCCACCACATCTAAAGTCGGTGGCAAAGCCTCAAAGTTTTTCAACTTATATTTCTTCTCTGCTCGTGGTGTGGTTTTTAACTCTGTAACCATACCATCAACATTACCCATAGCGATAACTACTTTTGGCTCTACTTCGCGCACCGCACGCACTGATGATGTGCAGAGTACGTCAGATACCCCTAACTCGTCCAGCATGGCTGCCTCTTCATTATCACCAATAATGCCAATATGTACATTGCCAATTACCGCCTCATAAGCCGTGCGTTCACCAGTCGGCAACCCCCGAATCGCTACATCACCAATCTCAAACTCACCTGGACCATAGATCTTGCCGACATTTAGGTTCGCATCTATTGTTTGCTCAGCAACGTTAAATTTGATACTGGTCTTCTTAGTCGTTAAGATAATCTCATCTGGGTTCTTACATTCAATCTCAAACATTTTCCTCCTTTAATTCTCTACTACTACATCAACTTTGACTATTTCTTCTGGATCATACAACTCCGCAATCTCTGTATCTTCTAGAATGCTCATAACAAAACGATCTTTTACACTAAGCCGATAGAGGTAGTCATCCCGTCCCAAGATTACGTAGTCCAAAGGTTTTCCCTGCTTCTTCTCAATCACCTCCGCCCAGCGGGTCAACTTCTTAGTCTTGTCATCACCGATAATTAGAAGATCGATCCCATCTTGACCTGGCGCGCGATTAAACAGCGCCATCGCTCGCAAATACTTAGAAACAGGCCGAATATACTCATCCCAACTATTTGACGGCTTGCGTTTGATCTCTTGAACTTTCGTCGCCGCCACCGCCTTATGTGGCGCAAACATCTCTTGAAAAGCGTGTGCGAAAGGATGCTTCATATTCGCAGTGTAATAAACCTTGTTATCAAAAGTTTCATTGCGAATCACACCAATGCTCTCGAGGTTAGTCAATTCCCTACGTACAGAGTTAATCTGCTCCTCAATCACCCTAGTGATCTCGCGAACGTAAAAAGATTTATTCGTATTAGCAAAGAAAAGTTCTAGCAACTTAGCTCGTGTTTTGGAGCCGAACAATTTTTCAATAGGTGCATTATTTTCTTTACTCATCTTGTATACATTTTATCACGTATTCCTTAACTTTAGCAAGTGGTAACCAAACAATATTTTTGTTTCGCTTAAACCAAGTTAGCTGCCGTTTAGCCAAGTGCCAGTCATCAAACACTGCCAGCTCTTTCGCCCGTTCTAAGCTATATTTACCCTGCATATAACCCCAAGCAAATTGATAAATGTTGCTCTTCATCGCTTGACTACCCCAGCCGTATTTTTGTATCAGTCGGTTAGTTTCATCATAAAGCTCCTGAACAAATAATTTGTTCACCCTCTCAGTAATTCTCTCCCTCAATATACTACTGTCAGTATTTACGCCAGTGAGTACAAAATTTGTACAGATCTCTTTGCGATCAGATTGGTTCTCTTTAGCCGCCTGAGTAAAGTCATAATTATAGACCAGCGCATCAATATACAGCCCCGTACCGCCTACTACCATTGGCAAATTCCCTCGCGCTTGAATTTCTTTAATCTTTTGTTCGGCGTATTCCTTCCAATCCGCCACTGTGAAGCGCATACCTGGTTCGACTAGATCAATTCCCCAGTGCGCTACACCATCCCGCTCTTCTAGAGATGGCTTAGCCGTACCTAGATCCATTTCCTTGTAGATCGCCCGTGAGTCCGCGGAAATGATTTCCGCTCCACTCAACCCAGCCAGCGGACGTTCCTCCCACGCCCGCTTTTCTATCTCCTTGGCTATCTCAATCGAAACCCCCGTCTTACCTGAAGCCGTCGGTCCCAAGATGACAATAGTTTTATCAAAGACCTTCATTTTCTAAGCCGCCTTGCCAAAAATCACTATTAACTCTACCAAAGTCAAGACTACTAAAGCAAAATTCACCGCCAATATCACTCTAGTATCCACACGCATCTTTGCAACTGGGAATCCTTTTCTATTTATCCTTACAAAAGCCTTAAAACACTCCACTGTTCCAATTATCCAGACCGGCACACCAAATGGGAATACCAAAAACATCAAATAAATATTCCCCTCAGGTACAACTCCATGCTGATAATACTGGAGTATCACGTAAGTCCACTTCAAAAACGTATAACCCAGCAAAGTCGAACTTGTGGTCAATATCCCTTGTACTTCCAGCAGTCGTTTATCGTCCTGTGTCTGCTGATTACTCTGAACCACGGACACATCATCCTCTATCTGAATTTCCTCGTTTTTCCCACTACAAGCCTCGCTAACACCCCTCTGTTCAATTGCCTCCCCTAACAAGCCAGACCCGTCGTGAGTTTTATTGGTACCCTCATGTTCTCCCCCATTCGTCATCGCTTTTCCGCGCGTCCCCTGATAAACTTCGTCAGATCTGCCAACTTTACCTTTTCCTCACCATCACGCAGGCGAACGCTTACTTCACCAGCCTCTTCATCTTTCTTACCCAAGATAATCACAATTGGAATCTTCAGACCAGTAGCCCGTTTAATCTTCTTGCCTAAACTATCATCGCTATTGTCCAACGAATAGCGCAACTGGTTATGCTGGATTGGTTCTTCAAGCTCAATCCCTGCTAAAATTTCGCTAACTTTCTGAGCATACGATTCAATCTCATCGCTCACAGTCAGTATTCTTACCTGCTCTGGCGCACACCACAATGGGAACCAGCCCGCCGTATGTTCAATAAACACACTCATGAACCGCTCAATCGAGCCAATCAAAGCGCAATGCACCATGATCGGGGTCCTTTTCGTACCGTCAGTATCAGTATATTCCAAGCCAAAGCGCTTTGGCATAGCGTAGTCAAGCTGCACGGTGGCCAATTGCCATTCGCGACCCAAGGCATCAACCACCATGAAATCCATCTTTGGACCATACATAGCCGCTTCGCCAAGCCCAATATAGTATTCCATCTGAAATTTGTCCGCCATCTTCTGAATCGAAGTCTGCGCACGCTCCCACATGTCTTTATCGCCGATATAACCTTCACCATCATCACGAAAACTCAAGCGCAAGCGTAATTTCATCTCAACTCGATTATAGAGATCTTTAGCCGACTCAATCAACTCGCCAAACACCCCCTCGACCTGATCTTCCGTACAGAAAACATGCGAATCATCCTGAGTAATCGCCCGTACCCGTGACAGACCGCCCAATTCCCCCTTGCGTTCGTCACGATAAACCATCGTGGTTTCAAGATATTTCACTGGTAATTCTTTGTATGAACGCGGCGCACTTGCAAAAATCTGACTATGATGAGGACAGTTAACCGGCTTCAAGGCCAATTCGTCGCCCGATTCTGAGCTGACGAACTTCAAAAGCTCTGGAAACTTCTCGTAGTGACCTGAAGTCTTATAGAGGTCAACATTCGCAATATGTGGAATACAGACTTTACGATAACCACAGCGCACGCGGTAGCCTTGCGCAAATTCATTCAACATGTCCCGTAAAATCGTCCCACGTGGGGTAAATAGTGGCAAGCCCGCGCCGACTAACTCCGACGAGCAGAATAGATCCAATTCTTTTCCCAGCTTACGATGATCACGCTTCTTCGCTTCCTCTTGTTGCGCAAGATAAGCCTTCAACTCCTCCTCGGTCGTAAAAGCTAAGCCATAGATACGCGTCAGCATCTCACGATGCTCGTCACCGCGCCAGTAGGCTCCAGCGATTTTATCCAACTGGAAAACCCCCAAATCTTTCAAATCATCAACGTGCGGTCCTTTACAAAGGTCAGTAAACAATACCTCCCCTTTCGGATCTACCAAATCGTAAAAACTAATTGTCGCATCTTCCGGCAAATCGTTAATTAGCTCTACCTTGTATTTTTGGTTATGTTCTTTCGCCCAATCTAGAGCCTCATTACGTGAAGCCTCACGGCGTACCATCTTACATTTGCGTGCGATGATACCTCGCATCTTCTTCTCAATCTTTTTCAGGTCTGCATCGGAAACTTTAACATCACCAAAGTCCATATCATAATAAAACCCAGTAGCAATCGCCGGACCGATACCAAAAGCTGTTGTCGGATAAAGCTCCCGTACCGCTGCTGCCATCACATGACTCAGCGTATGTCGCATCCTCTCTACTTGTTCTTCCATAGCTTTATCCTTTCTTGAATTTATTTCATTATTATAGCACAAATAATCTATCCTAGAGATGAAAAACTTCTATTTTCTCCCTAGAGCTTGACAATTTTAACAATGTGTGCTACAATAGAAAGATAGGGTACGTCTTAGCGTACCTAAGCATTCATTTTGTTGCAATAGACTCAAACCTTTTTGACCAGAAAGGAGGTCAATTACTTGTCTAGTCAACATGAAAGAACCTTAAAAATGAAAGCGGATTACATACGCCTGCATACTGAAGAGAACCTTACACCCAAGCAGATCGCAGCGCGTTATGACCTGCACGTCAGTACCGTTTATGGCTGTTTGCAAGAAATTGCCGATCGGGCTGGCGTGAGCCGTGAATCCCTGCTGATTACTCCCCGCGCCAAGCACCTGACCCATGAACGTCGTTTCGATCCAGTTAAACCAGTTGATCTGACGAATTTCCAACAGCACGCCCAAGCAACGCTTGACGAGTTTGACAGCACCCTAGCTGTTATCGCCCAGCACATCCAAACCGCTGAGATCCAACAACAGTGTCTGATAGAGGAGGAAGAAGCATGGCTCTCTTAAAACAAGCTCGACAGGTCGATCTTCGCTTCGGCATACGCCATGGTTTCGACATGGATGCTTTCTGCGAAAAATACTCCTGCACCCCTGAAGAATTCACCCAACATGTACGCATTATCTATCGCCATGATCACGAAGCCATACTGGACGCCATTCGTGCCAACGGTAAGCGGCTCAGTCGCTTCAAACGCGGCGATAGAGGTAATACATGCACCCCACCCCCGAGCAATCTCGAAGAAGGCAAACCTATCTCATTACTCACAGAAGTGCAGCTGTCCCCTGCTAACCATGATCCCTCTCGCGCTACTCAGCTACAGCTGCTGGAAGCTGCAGAACACCAGCAAAGCGATGAAATCATCGCTCTAGAGTCCCAGCACAAGCAGTTCGCTAGAGAGCATCGTGATTGCATTCGACAGTTGCGGGATCTCAGCGAGGATATGGAGCAGCTTCGACTGGCTTTTCATACTAAAGCAGCCGAGTATGAAGCAATCGTGAATGAGAATAACCGGCTTGTACTTGAGATGAATCGCATCTCCCAAGAGCGTGCCGAGAAAGTTGCGATTCTAGACGAAACCAGACAGCAGATCCAGTCACTGCAAGTTGTCAATATCTGCGCCTATGAGAATGGCACCATAGAACCGTTTGACGGTAATTGCACTACACCACTTGATGAAACTGGCAATGAGCGCATTTACTCACAGTTACTTGACCGTGAGGAGTGCGAAGCCCTTCGACTCAAAGATGTTCGGGTGCTATCCAAAGTGCTTGCCATAGCGAAAAATGCCAGCGTCAATATTGAGCCCATATTTGAAAATGATGCTCTTGAGGCATCGTTTCAGGCACTAATCAACGTAATCTAAGCTTTCATTCCCCACCGCCTCTTCGGGGGCGGTTTTCTCTGCCCTCGGAACAACTATTGTACAACAGAGCTTGAAAGCTCATTTCATATCAGCTCAATCCACCACCATAAAACTCTATACATATCCAAATATCCGTGTTATAATGATCACATCTGGGTCGCTAGCTCAGTTGGCTAGAGCATCTCGTTTACACCGAGAGGGTCGGGGGTTCGAGTCCCTCGCGACCCACCAGAATTTGACTAACTAGTATCTTCCACGAACTCGCGGAAGATATTTTTTGCCAGCGAATGTCCAGCATAATTAACCTTTGAGAACAGCTTTCATGTTCTAGGTGCTTTTTGATTCCAACTTTTGGGCGTAGCTTTAGGTTTTTAAGCGTTTTTCAATTTCGACTTTGGTTTAGCCTTCGCGCTGAGTTTATGTTTCTTGCTCTTCTCAGCTTTCAACTCGCGTACATACCCAATAATCGAGGTAATAAACATCACCGCTTCACAAAGTACGCCGAAGATTGATTGTTCAAAACCATTATATGACATCCAACAAAACGCCACTGGGATACCCAAAAACTTATAGACTTTCGTACTCTTTTGCCAGATCGAAATCTCATACAACGCCGTCGCTGCCACCGATAGCAAGCTAAGCGGTCCATCATAAGTAAAGATCGTCACGATACCGATCGCTAGCAATACTACCATTAATACGATATAATCCCGCGGATGTAGCTTACTACGCTCTTTGGCATTATGATGATTCTCGTCCCACAGATAATAGAAATTTGCCAGCAGAATAATCACCGACATCGCCATACCCAGATCGGCCCCCAGCAAAATATAAACGATAATACCAGTAGACATCGACAAGATATCTAGAAATACTACTGCTTTACGCTTCTTCGCCAAATACGATGCGCCCAGCAAACCGTACTCGACTACCGTCAAAATTTGTGACAAAATATAACTAAATGTTAGTTCCATTCTCTACCTTACTTTTTCTTCTTACGCTTAAATTTCTCCGCTACACGCTCTTTGCGCGGCATCGCAAGATATTTGGCCGCCGCTCGTCCTGCAGCCACGGCTTTTTGCGAAAATTGATTCGCTTCTACCTCCAAGAGCTGCGCCCGATACTGAGCATAATCGACATCCGGCTTGATAAAATGATCCGAATTCCACTCATAGGCCTCAGCACGTTTTTGATCCTCTGCGCTCATACGGGAGCGTCTACTGGAATCCAGCCACTCTAATTGTGATTCCCTCTGCTTTGCATGCCAACTTTCATGACCTAAAACCTCGAGTATTTCCATCACATTATCACCGCTAAATTTTGCGCGATTTACCGTTAATAAATGCTCTATTCCACGAGATCCAGAATACAAACGATAATCCGCCGCTTGCTTGCCGGCCAGATCATTGATATACTGCACACGCACTGGATGCTCTAAGTCTAGCACGACCGCACAATATTCCGCCACAGCCTGCTCAGCTACTCGACGCTTCGATTCTTTGTTGAGTTTATTGTACTTGCGCAATAATTTTGCAACATCTTTACGCGACATCCGATCTGCATAGCGCTTCGTGAGTTTATCAGCTGCATCTTTGTCAACATTATCAAAGACTTGATCGCGCAGCTCAGCTTCATGTTCTCGACGTCGCTCGCCAGCGGTTACTGCTTTATCTCGGTTTTGTCGGAGCAACTCAGCCGAATACGCCCGTTCGCTCCACTTATCATCCCCATTCTCTGCGTGATAGCAAGGCAAATCTAATTCGTTCTGTCTCAAAAATTTCTGCACCTTCCCATCCAGCCTACGATCCGGCCATACTAGACCTAAGCAAGTTTTTTTCAAGTCCACCGAGCTAAGCAAAGGGTTATCACCTAGCGGGATAAAGCCACCATCTTTCAGCAAGTTACCATCAAAAACCAGCGTAATCTCATCTGACTGTGCATCCCGTTCACTCGCAAAACCCGATTTCCACTTACCGTTCTCTTTATAGTCTGCCGACAGTTTAATCTCACTATTAAACGGATTGCCATTTGCATCTTGGCTCACCAACTTATCACCTTGGAGCATTTTCTGCAAATTCTCAAAGCTTGTCGAATAATAGAACTTAATGTTATCCTTATCTTCACCATAACGTTCCTCGGCAATTTGCGCCATCACGTCACGCCAATACTGATCCGGATCATCATTCTGCATGTTGGCTAAACGATCCATCCTCTCCAGCTTTTGTTCTGTATCATCACCATGGATTGACGTAAGTCGCTTCGCTTCTTGCACCCCTACTGCTACTCGACGGCGATACATTTCCTCTGGACTTGGGCGATTCGCTGCCTCCAGGGCTTTTCTTCCTGATTCCCGTTGTCTCAGGCGCTCATTTTGCCGTTCAATCATCATATCAAGACGATCCATAATCTGCTCGTCACTGTTCATATCTCGGATACGTTCGACTGGATTATAAGGAAGTTTTTCACTCATGCTTAAATTATAACACACAAGACATCACCTTCTGACTTTTGTACGCTTATCTTCTGGAAATTCTTGTCAAATTCCCTGTTTTTACTCTTTACTTTTTTCGATAAATCGGATATAATGACTCAAAGAGTTATCAATTTATAAATTAACCTCGAGGAAATTTTAATGCCGATTATTAAGTCCGCAAAAAAGGCTGCACGCCAAGCTGTAAAGCGCACCGCCAAGAATCAACAGATTAAGAGCGATATTAAGACCACTCTAAAAGCTTTCAAATCTAATCCTACTGCCGAGAATATGTCCAAAGCTCAGTCTGAGTATGATAAGGCCGTCAAGAAAGGTCTTCTCAAGAAGAATACTGCTTCTCGCCGTAAGGCCGCTCTAGCTAAGTTCGCTAAAGCCGCCAAAGCAACTGCTTAATCTGCTTAATCCACATATTCCAAATACCAGCGTATCAGCTGGTATTTTTGTGCTAAAATCATACGTTCAAGCCACCCGCTTCAGTAGCTTTTTGTTGTTCTTTTATATCTTCAACCGATCATTTTACGCTACATTTCTTTCACTCTCAGGAGAAAACTCTTGACTAGATTCCATGGCTCAATACTGCTACTTTTCATTTGTATATCTAAGGTTGCTAACTCCTTCAAGATCCTACGCTCTCGCGCCGCCGCACCGGATGCCTCATATTTTTTCAACATTTGCGTTACTAGCAGGCCAAAAAACATATACGGATCCTGTTCGCTCTCGATCTGTTCTGACATTTTTACTGCCTGCACGCCATCACGAAAGGCTGTATTGAGGATATTAAAAACTAAGTTGAAATCTGGCTTTTTGGTTTCGGCGAACTCTACTAAGTCCGCCCCAGCATCCTTCAATCCCTTATACCCTGACGAACGCTTATCTAGCTTCATTTCCCAAATAATGACTTCATGGCTGGTATCTAGATAGTCTACAACCTTCTCCCAAACCGCAGGATTTTCACCTAAATCTTTCAGCAAAATCTGCCGTTTTTCTTCCCCAAACAATGAAGTACCACGGAAAATGCTCGGTAGATCCGCCAGCTCTAACTTTTCGCCCTCAAAAACCTCGTAGCTATCTCCTAAAGTTTGCTTGATAACCTTTTCTGCCTCAAGCCGATTCGGGCCATAGAAAACTTTAAACATCTTTGAAGTACTCTGGAGCTTTTTGACATTTCGGGCAGTAGTGGGTGCCTCGCCCCGCTACTCGGGTCTTTTGCAAGGTTTCATTGCACCTCAGGCAAGGCTTCCCCTCTCGTCGAAATACCTGCGCGAAGTTCTCGAGATAATTCCCAGTACTTCCATCTGGCTTGACATAAGTAGCCATAGTGGAGCCACCCGAGTCGATTGACGCCATCATGACGCTCCTTGCCCCCTCTAACAGCATCTCGACCTGTGCTTCTGTTAGCTCTCCGGCCTTAGTGGCAGGATGTACACTTGCATAAAATAATGATTCATCAGCGTAGATATTGCCTAGTCCAGCGATGACTTTTTGATCCAAAAGCACCGCTTTGATAGGAGCATTTTTATGACGCTGACACTGGCTGAACAATTCTTGTGTACACATTTCCCACGGCTCTTTAGCTAGCTCTGCAATAAACTTTTCTTGTTCAACCTCCCCCGTTGGAATCACTTTGACGAAGCCAAATTTGCGCTGATCATTAAAGAACAGCGTACCTTCATCAAAGGTAAAACTCACACGCGTCTGAGCGTTTGGTAAAGCATCTGTAAAATTTTTACTCGGATGTCCTGCTGCAAAATTCGCCTTTGATGCGTCTTGAGCCACCGCGTCTTTTTGCGGTAAATTTACCTCTTCCGGCGCCAAATCAACCCCCGCACCCCGCCAGATCAATTGCCCCGTCATTCTCAAATGCACCATCATCGTATAATCATTGTCCAAATCGATCAACAAGGCCTTGCCTCTCCTACGGATGTCTTTTACCGTCACATCTACCACATTGGCTTCTTCACCCTGAAAGCTTTTCTGAGTGTGCGGATCAATCTCCACTTGAACGATCTTTTTCTTAATAATTAATGGTGCTAACCCCCTCTTGATAGTTTCCACTTCTGGTAACTCTGGCATATTATTCAAATTCCTCCATCATCCTTATCATCAACTTGTAAAAGCTTATAATTCTCCCCAGTTTTTTCCCACTGATATGTCTACTTTCAGCTTCACTGGCAGTTCTGGGGCAACATTCTCCATTTCTTCACGCAGGATGCCGCCAATCTGCCCTTCCATCCCCTCATCGCACTCAATGATCAGAGAGTCGTGTACCTGCATCACCATGCTAGCGTGTTCAGGCAAGGCGGCTGCAACCCTAATCATTGCACGCTTCATCAAATCTGCCTCCGTACCCTGTATCGGCATATTCTGTGCAGCTCGCTCCGCGCCCGTTCTAACTAAGAAATTACTCGACTGCACATCTGGAGTCGGCCGCCTACGCCCAAAGAGAGTTTCAACATAGCCCCGCTCTCGCGCTTGTACAAGGATCTTCTCTAAATAGTCCTTAATCGGCTTGCGTAGCTCGAAATAGCTCTCAATAAACTGCTTCGCCTCATCGTAGCTCATATCCGCTGCCGTCGACAATCCCCTGATGCTCATACCATATAAAATACCAAAGTTGATCACCTTCGCCGCACGACGCTGCGACTTGCTCACCTCTTCCATTGCGATACCAAAAGCTTCCGAGGCCGTCTTCGTATGAATATCAACATCATTATTGAAGTCCTCGATCAAAGCTTGATCTCCCGCCAAAGCCGCTGCTAGTCTCAGTTCAAACTGCGAGTAATCCGCGCTAACCAACGTCTTACCATTCCCAGCTATAAAACCAGTCCTGATCCGACGCCCTTCCTCTGTGCGCACAGGTATATTCTGCAAATTTGGATTGGTCGACGATAGTCTACCAGTCGCTGTCACGTTCTGATTAAAGGTCGTATGAACTCGCCCCTCAATATCCGCCAGCTCTGGCAATGGTATGATGTAGGTAGATAATAGTTTAGCCTCCTCACGGTACTCACGAATAGCCGCAATAATTTCGTGCTTGCCTTCTAATTTATCAAGCTCCTTGACACCAGTAGAATACCCACGTCGTGTCTTCTTGATACCTTTTGTCGGTAAATTTAATTTTGTGAACAGTATCTCAGAAAGCTGTACTGGAGAATTAATATTAAACTCCTGTCCCGCCATTGACCAAATTTTGTGTTCAATTTTATTAACCTCAGTCGAGAATTCTGCTTTCATCTCTCGGAAATACTCTCGATCAATGAGCATCCCTACCTGCTCCATCTGGTAAAGTACTGGTATTAGGGGTAAATCAAACTGAGTAAAAATTGTATTCAAGCCAGATAGCTTACCAAACTCCGCCTTTTGGCGTTCATATTCCGCCATCTCATCCCCGTATTCAACGTTTCGGGCAAGCGGATCAAGCAAGAAACTCCCCTGTCCCAAATCCCAAAACTTCCCTCCTCCCAAGATCTTCTCTGCTACTTCGACATTTTTATGCATCAATTCTTTTACATTCCAAGAAATCAGCGTACCATCCTCAAGATAGCGCGGTATTTCCAAGGTCTGCTGACTAAGGTTAAAACCTGTTTGCTGACTTGAAGCTTTTTCTTTCTTAGGAGCTGGAGCTTTTGAGTCGAGTTTCTCCTTCATAAACTTCCCCACCAGTGAGCGAAACTCCAATTTTTTTAAGGACGCAACAATACGATCTTTATCAATCTCTAAATCTGGCATATCCGCCAGCTTCACCGGCGCATCGGTCATGATTTTTGCAAGGAAATACGACATCTTCGCACTGTCTTTTCCCTCTTCAAGCTTCTTCCTAGTGCTACCCGTGATCTCGTCTAAATGTTCATAGACCCCATCTAGCGTTTCATATTGATTCAGCAGCTTTACCGCCGTTTTCTCACCCACGCCTGGCACACCAGGGATATTGTCTGACGAATCCCCTTTCAGAGCTTTCAAATCCAAGAACTGTGCTTTCTTGATACCATACTTAGCTTCCACCGCTGCTACATCAAGCTCTTCTAGCTTAGAGAAACCCTTTAATATGCGAAACATTCGCGTATTATCATCTACCACCTGTAGCATATCTAGATCAGAGGAGACAATGTAAGTATCATAGTCACCTTCCTCATCTGCTTGAAGCGCCAAAGTTCCAATAATATCATCCGCTTCATAATCATCACATTCCACAAAGCCCCATCCCAAAGCTAAAACCAGCTCTTCGAGCAGTGGAATCTGGGCATAAAAATCTTCACCTGGCTTCGTTCGACCAGCTTTATAGTCAGGAAACACCGCCTTGCGCTTTGCGGTAGAACTCTTAGAGTCCCAAGCCACTACGACCTTAGTTGGGTCAAGCTGTCGCACTATTTCCATTGCAATCGCCGCAAAACCATAAACTCCCCCCGTCGGCGTACCATCACTCGTCGAAAGAGCGCCCATTGCATAATAACCCCTATAAAACACCGATTTGCCATCTATAATTACCAGTCGTTTCATAGTATGATTATATCATATCCCCTATCATCTATCGGCAATAAGGGAAGCTATTTTGCAAAACTTAACTCTATGATATAATATAAACCATGTTAGATTCTAGAGATGTAAAAATTCTTGCTATTGTTGGTATGAGCGGAAGTGGAAAATCCGTCATTGTTGACTATCTGACCGAGCATGGTATCCCAAAAGTATATTTTGGAGGCATGATCTATAAGGAAATGCAAAAACGTGGCATTGAACGTACTATTGACGGCGAGAGCGAAAAAGCCTTTCGTGAAATGATCCGCAATACTGAAGGTAAAGATTGGGTGGTTCGCCAAGCAATTGCCGAGACAAAAGATCTCATCTCCGCTGGGCAAAAACGCATCGTTCTAGATGGAGTCTACTCTTGGACCGAATACAAGACACTAAAACATGAATTCCCTGGTGATTTGACTTTTATTGCTGTCGTTACTACTAAATCGTTACGCTACGAGCGCGTTGCTAAGCGTCCAGAACGACCTTTTGATGGTAAAGCGATTCGCGAACGCGATATTAGCGAAATCGAAAATCTTGAAAAAGGCGGCCCGATCGCCGCAGCTGATTACTTCATTCTTAATAATGGCACTGTAGAAGACACCCAAAACCAGCTCAAAGAAGTCATGAAAACAATTGGTTTTTAATTTCCTACAACTTCCCTTATGCCGGAGGCGTCTGGAATAGTACGCTTAACCTCCCTGGCTCTAGTGGTTACTCTTGGTCGCGTACTGTCATCTCCGCCAACGACGCGTGCTATCTGGGCTTCGATAGCTCCGGTGTCGGCCCGTCCAACGGTAACGCCCGTTACGTCGGCTTCTCCATACGCTGCGTCGCTACTACCTAAATAGTATATGGGTTAAGG
>RYWJ01000019.1 GCA_003979185.1 Candidatus Saccharimonadota bacterium
ATGGAGAGGCCGCGGTAACGGGAGTTGCTGTTGGCCGGGACGACACTGGAGCTACTGAACCAAAGGTAGTACGCATAGTTAGTAGAGTAGGCAGTACGTGACCAATAGTAGCCGAAGGAGCCGACATTGTACAGTGAGCTATCGATGACGATCCCGGCATAAGGGAAGTTGTATTTTATGTCTTTTATGGCTATTCTTACCATAAGAAAAATCATTGATTTTTACTCTGCTTGCGTTTATAATGATAGTATGAGTTTAATCCATGGTGTGGGCGATTTCTTCGCATTAGATATTGGGACAACGGCAATTCGGTTAGTGCAGCTAGGCGGTAATGCTCAGCATGGTTGGGTATTGCAGAAGTTCGCGTATGTGCCAGTTGATCGACGCACTCTAGAAGATGGCTCTCCGGCTGGGCAGCGACGTTTGGGCGAAACTATCTTAGGAGCAATGAAGCAAGCTGGCATTACGACAAAAAATGTAGCGGTGGGTATGCCGGCAGCCAAAACTTTTACAACCATTGTTCGTGTTGAGAATATGCCAGAGAATGAGTTGATTAATATGATCAAATATCAGCTGGATAAGTATATACCTATGCCAGTTGATGAAGCTACTGCAGACTACCTCTCATTGGGGGTATGTCCCCACGATGCAACGAAAGCTGAGGTACTGATTTCTTCATCAGCAGTAGCTTTTACGGAGGCTCGTATGGAGCTGATTGAGTCTTATGGTTTGAACGTGATAGCACAGGAGCCAGAATCATTGGCGATGGCACGTGCGTTGACACCAGTCGGTGCGCAGGATGCTAGGATGATTATTGATCTTGGTGAACGCTCGACGGATTTAGTGATGATGTATCGTGGCGTACCGCGATTAGTGCGTTCGATACCAGGTGGTTTTTCGCTTTTAGTGACTACAGTCTCCTCTTCGCTATCAGTAAAAGAGGATCAGGCGCGACAGTTTATTTTGAAATTTGGTTTGGCACAAGACAAGGTGGAAGGACAAGTGTTCAAAGCTCTAGATTCGACTTTGGAGAGTTTTGCCTCTGAGTTGGCTAAATCGATGCGTTTCTTTAAGTCTGAGTATATGAATATTCCAGTTGGTGGGATTGTTCTGTCGGGTTTTGCAGGCATGATTCCATTTATTGCCGAATACATTGAGGCAAAGACTGGAGTTTCTACAACGCAGGGTAACCCATGGCAGTTAGTAAGAGTATCACCTGAACAGCAACAAGTTTTGCAACCAGTAGCCAGCGAGTTTGCGGTGGCGATTGGTCTAGCGGAAAGGGGAAATGATCGATGAATGAGTTTTTTGAGCATATTGGTGCTGATCTGAAAGAAATCGGCAATCAGATCAAAGGCTTCTTTGCCAAAATCATGGGCAAACAAGCCCCATCCACGCAAAGTGGAAGTGTCATTAATACGAACGTTAAGACTAATTATGAGATCAATCTAGTCCCAGAGGTCAAGATGCAGATGATCAAGGCACAGAAGATGCGCAATTTGGTGCTGTTCATCTGTATTGTAGTGTCGAGTGTAGCTGTAGGTGCGGTAGTGGTTTTGTTTGGCATTAAAAGTGGTCAAGACATTGCTATCTCAAGTCAAGACAAGAAGCTAGAGATGATGTCCGAGAAGCTGAATAGCTACTCAGAGCTAAATAATCTGATTACGATTCAGGGGCAGTTGGAAGGGATCTCAAATATTATTGGTCAGAAAACAGTGCTTTCGCGAGTCTTTGGGGCTTTGGGCGTGATGTTGCCGCAAGGTGCAGATACTGTACAGCTTTCAGAGCTTTCCGTAAGCTTGGATAGTAATACTATTAGGATGGAAGGTCAAGCTGATGCGCACGTCGATCCATTAATTGATTATCGCGTCTTGGAGTCATTCAAGAAAGGTGTTGCCTTGACAAAATATGATTATGGTAATTATGTAGATGCTGATGGTAATCAATTGCCGACACATTGTATTCAGGAAACTGATGCAGATGGAAATGCCTACAAATCTGGCGATAGCTACTATGCTTGGTGGGATCTGCAAATCGAGGGTTGTGAGGGTTCGCAGCTTGGCGGCCATACGGTGGAAGGCGCAAAGTATCACTATAGCTCCACGGCTGAAGTTGAAGAGGGAATACCTGGCGAGGAACCAGTTATGGAAGAAGTCTGCGATGAGAATGGTGAGAATTGCACTATGCAGCCAGTCGTGCCGGAAACTCCTTCAGAGAGTGAGGGAGAAGGCGAAGAGGCTGAGGAAGAAGAGAGCAAAATTGTCCCGTTGCGTGTTAAAATTTGGCGTACGCCACAGTTTAACACTTGGTATGAGGCGCAGCGAATGAGTTTAGATGGGAGTATTACTAATGTTGAGCATTTTGAGAGCCAGTGCATCACGTACCGTGGCACCCATGGTTCGGACAGGATACGCTGGACCTCTACTAATGATTGTATGCTTGCTCCAGACGGCTTTATCGTTGAGTCATCTTCAAATGGTCGTGATGCAAGTGATAATTTAGTGTTGAAGTTCACAGGTACAACGGTTTTGGCGGAGGACTTCTTTATGTTTAAAAACAAACACATGATCGCGATCGGACCATTAGGTCAAAACGTAACCGATTCTTATGTTCAGATTGGTAATATGTTTACTAAAGAGGCAGAAGATTGTGACCCTGATGATACAGAGTGTCTTAATAATGCCAACAATCGAGGAGAAAAATAAAAATGGCAGACAAAAAACCCGCTGATAGTAAGCGTGTAAAAATTTCTAAAGCCCAACAGCTGACAATGCTTGAGGTGCTGGGAGCTTCACTTGTCTTAGGAACGTGCTTAGTGCTAGTGAATACGATTATTAAATACATCGGTTTCAATACGAAGGTTATTTCTGCTAAAAATGAAGCAATGTCATCTTATGACCAAGCGATTCGTAATATAGGTGTTTGTGCTGACACGAATAATGATGGGCGTTTGAGTGATGACGAGCTTAAACGTTGTAATCCGAATGCCGTGCAGCTCAGTAGCGTGCCGAATAGTTTACGCTACAACATTTTTGAGATCATGTCTCAAAATGAAGATTTGGAGTCAGTTGCCCGAAAACGTAACCCTCATTGTTATGATAAAGATGGTAACCGAATTGACTTCAATGCAATGTATAATATGTCGACGGATGATGTAGAACGTGAACAGCTTTTGCAGGCGACGAAGATTTGCTCAGCCCTGCGTGTGATCCCAGATGCTTTACCAGCACAGCTTAATACTGAGGCTCTAATGGCAAGCTTGAATCAAATTTTTATCGTTTCGGGATGGGAGCCAGTAAGTTTGGCACCGCGTGATGAATCTGTTGTTCTTGATGAACTGACTGGCGTGGAAGCCATTCCGGTTACCTTGAATGTTAACGGTGACGGTGCTACGATTTTGAGAGTTTTGAATAATATTGACCGCTCGATTCGTAACTTTGATATTACGAGTGCTTCAATTGAATGGACAAACTCTGGATTAGACTTACAAGCTAGGGCGAACGCTTATTACATGGATGAAACATGGGCTTTGGAGTCCACTGAAACCATAAGAGCAGGAGATGCAAAGAAATGAAACAATCAGACGTCTTTACGTTAATCTTAGTAGCTGGTATTGGCACATTGGGTGCATTCTTTGCTTGTCAAGCAATTTTGGGTGATCCAAACGCTGCGTCAGTTACTTTCAAAAAGGTGAATCGTGAGGTTAATAGCAGTTTGGTAGCTCCTGATCCTGAAATCTTTAATAGTACAGCAATTAATCCAACGGTAGAGGTTTATGTAGGTGGCTGTGAAGATATTGACCAAAACGGTATTTTGGATGAAAGTGAATTGAAAATTTGTCAAGAGCAGCAAAACGGTGAGCAAAAAGAAGACGAAGGGGAGAATGGCGAAGAAGCGCCTGAAACTCCTGAAGAGGAATAAATGGCACTACTTACCAAAGAGGGTTTGGATCGGCTAATTGCGCTTCTTGTTAATGAGGGGCTAGTTGATGCTAATGAAGTTGCGCGTATTCAAAAAGAAGTAGAAACCACTAAGCGCCCACTTGTTGAAACGTTGATGTCGCAAGGCCTTGCTACTGATGAGATGATTGCCCATGCGACAGCCACAGTGATGGGTGTACCATATGTCAATCTTGACAACGTTGAGATGGATCAGGCGGTTTTGACACTGCTGCCACTAGAAGTGGCCGAGCGCTCTATGGTTGTGCCGCTAGGAGAGAATAATGGTCAACTTGTTGTAGCGATGCTTGATGTTGCTAACATTCAGGCGGTTGACTATTTGGCAACTTTGACTGGTAAGCCTGTGCGCGCTATGATGACTTCTAATGACGGCATTCAGTCTGTATTGAAACAATATCGTGGTGACTTTACAGGTGTTGCGCAAGCGGTTAAAGTTACTAATAAAGAAGTCGCGCAGGCGAAAGCTAGTAGTAATGTTAAAACAATCACACAAGATTCGCCGATTTCTAAAGCCTTGACTTCAATCTTGGAGTTTGCGGTGAAGTCAAAAGCTTCCGACGTGCATATTGAGCCACTTGAGAATAGCCTGATTATTCGTTGTCGGATTGATGGTGTACTGAGAAAAGTAATGGAATTGCCAAAGGCGATTGAGCCAGCGTTAGTTTCGCGTATTAAGATTTTGGCTAATCTGAAAATTGATGAGCATCGTATTCCGCAAGATGGTCAGTTTGCCGTCATGGTAAGCGATCGTGAAGTGGACTTGCGTATCGCAATCTCGCCAGTGGTATGGGGCGAGCAGGTGGTAATTCGTCTGTTGGATAAGAGTGGTACTGCGATGGATATCGAGAAGATGGGTATGACTGGGCGTGCCTTGCGTACAGTGATAAGGGGAATTAGCCGTCCGAACGGTATGATTCTAACCTCTGGGCCTACAGGCTCTGGTAAGAGTACGACTTTGTATGCTTTGATCAAACGTATTAAAAGCGAAAAGATCAATATTGTGACGTTAGAGGATCCAGTAGAGTATAAGATGGACGGCGTGAACCAGATCCAGGTAAATCTAGATGCGGGTTTGACCTTTGCTTCTGGGTTGCGCAGTATCTTGCGCCAAGATCCAGACGTGGTGATGGTAGGGGAGATTCGTGACTCCGAGACGGCTAATCTAGCGGTTCAGGCTTCTCTGACTGGTCACTTGGTATTCTCGACGCTTCATACTAACTCTGCTGCAGGTATTTTGCCACGTCTTCTAGATATGGGCATCGAGCCATTTTTGCTAGCTTCTACTCTAAATACCGTGATTGGCCAGAGGTTGGTGCGGCGGGTGTCGCAAAAGCGTACCAGCTATCAAAGTAGCGAAATGGAAACCAAAGAAATCCAGGGAATCGTTGGTGATTTGTTGCCAGCCACAACCGAAGATGTGCCAACAGTTAGCGAGGACTTGGGCTATAATGGTTTACCTTTGCGAAACCAGAATTCGTATACCTTAGTAAAAGGCATTGATGACCAGGATTCGCCAGGTGGATATACTGGCCGTGCTGGTTTATATGAAGCGATTGAAGTGGATGAGGATATTCAGAAGCTTATCGTTGATCATGCTACTTCAGCAGAAATTATGAAAGTTGCGAAAGCCAAAGGTACGGTTACTATGCGCCAAGATGGCATGCTAAAAGCGTTGTCTGGTATCACGACTATGGAAGAGGTGAATCGTGTTGCTTCGGATTTGACGTAGCCCTAATCGTAACATTGCCGCTTTTTTCTAAATCTATATATTCTTATGCTATAATAATACATATGGAAAGTAGTGGGACAAGTCAAGCAACAACCAATAATATTAATTCGTCTGCCGCGCCAGTATCGCCTTTTGCGCCGACTGAGCCAGTGACACAAGCAGCGAATCCAGTTGCAGCGACGGATGCTACTAATAATATTACGATGGCTAATATTCCTGAGCCAAGTTTGCAAGCAGAGCAGTCCGCGGTGGCTAGCCCAGCTACTAATACTGCTAGTACTACTGTCCCAGCTACCGCTACACCAGTTGCAAGCACGGTCGCGGAGTCCAAACCAATTATCCCAGATGCAGATGAGCGTGAAGCCAATGATACCCCTCTTTCTACTGATGTAACTATTGAAGCTTTGCTTGAGGAATGTATTAACCATAATGCTTCAGATTTGCATATTCAGGTAGGGTTACCACCAGTTTTGAGGATTGATGGAACCTTACGTCCGATTACTACTTACCCAGTTTTAGATAATAAAACCGTACAGGAACTTATTTTTGCAACGCTAGATGAAGATCAGCAAAAGATCTTACTGAAAGATAAAGAGTTTGATTATTCTTTTGCTTTTGGTGATTTGGGTCGCTTCCGTGTCAATGCTTTTCATGAGCGGGGAAATATGGCGGCAGCTTTTCGTTTAATTCCGAATACAATCAAAACTTTGGAAGATTTGGGGTTGCCAGGTGTGGTTGAAACATTCGCAGACCATCCGCACGGTTTAGTTTTGGTGACTGGTCCTACTGGTTCAGGTAAGTCAACCACCTTGGCAGCTTTGATCGATAAGATCAATAGCGAAAAAGCCGTACACATTATTACGATCGAAGATCCGATTGAGTTTACGCATCATTCTAAGCGTTCGGTGGTTGTGCAGCGCGAGGTGCATTATGATACATTTTCATTTGCGGCTGCACTGAAGAGTATCTTGCGTGAAGATCCAGATGTTGTATTGATTGGTGAGATGCGCGATTTGGAAACAATTCAGGCGGCCATCACTACTGCAGAAACTGGACATTTAGTCTTTGCAACTTTGCATACTAATTCCGCAGCACAATCAGTTGACCGTATTATTGACGTCTTCCCAGCGCATCAGCAGTCACAAATTCGCGCGCAGCTTGCAAATGTGCTAGCTGGTATTTGTTCGCAGCGTTTGATTCCAGCGATTGATGGCGGGCGTGTTTGTGTGGCAGAAATTATGGTCGCTACACCAGCGATTCGTGCCATTATTCGTGAGGGTAAGACGCATCAGCTTGATATGGCGATCCAGACCAGTGCTGATCTTGGTATGCAGACAATGGACCGTGAACTTGCTAAGCTTGTGAAAGCTGGCACGATCAGCTACGATGTGGCGCACGAGTATGCAGTTAATTCTCAAGAGTTCGAGAGATTGGCGAAGGGATAATTCATGCGTAGGTATAAGTATAAGGCTAAAGATCGAAAAACTGGGCGGATTATTTCTGGTACAGTCCAGGCAGATAGTGAACAATCGGCGGGTAAGATTCTGGTCGATCAAGGTTATATTCCACAAAAGGTTCATGCTGAAGATAGTGGATTGTTTGCACAAAAAAATAATAAAATGAAAACCAAGCAGCGCATTGTCTTTACTAGGCAATTGGCGACTTTGGTGGGTGCAGGCTTGCCATTATCGAATAGTTTGCGATTAATTGCGGAGCAAACTGATGACGATGCGACGCGCACCGTAGTAGAAGAAATTTCCGCGCAGATCGAAGGTGGTAAGACTCTTCACGATGCTTTTGCGAAATTTCCTGAGATTTTTAATAAAGTTTATTTATCTTTGATTGCGGCTGGTGAGGCTTCGGGTACTTTGGATGTTTCTTTGCAGCGTTTGGCAGCACAGCAAGAAAAAGATGCCAATATGATGTCAAAGATTCGTGGAGCGATGACCTATCCGCTGATCGTAACACTGGTGATTGTGGCGGTGGTGGCTTTTATGATGGTGGCAGTTGTGCCGCAAGTCGAAGGTCTTTATCGTGATTTGAAAAAGCCTTTGCCAGGGGCGACTGCTTTCATGGTGGCCGTGTCAAATTTCTTTATTAACCAATGGTGGCTGATTTTGATTATTCTGTTGTTCTTGGTTTGGTTCTTCGTCCAGTTCCGCCGCACAGATGTGGGGAAGAAGTTCTTGGCGAATTTTAAGCTCAATGTGCCGCTATTCAAAGATTTGTTCCTCCGGCTCTATAATGCGCGTTTTGCACGGACGGCCCAGATGTTGTTGTCCGCCGGCGTCCCAATGCTGGATTCAATGCAAATCTCCTCCGAGGCCATGAACAATACAGTTGTAGAAGATCAGATTACGCAGGCCGCAACCATGGTCCGTAGTGGTAAACCGCTTAGTGCTGCTCTCAAGGGGCGAGATTATATTTTACCCTTGTTACCACAGATGGCGTCGACTGGTGAAGAATCTGGTCGGATTGATGAGATGTTAGGCAAAGCAGCGCAGGTTTATGAAGATGAGCTAGACGAGCGTTTGAATGCGATATCGACAATGATTGAACCAATCCTGATGGTACTCTTAGCAGTAGTGGCTGGCGGTATGGTAGCTGCAATCCTATTCCCGATTTATTCTATCATCGGCGAAATTGGCGCTTAACATAAAAAGTTCTGGTTTTTTGAAAACTCTTATGGTATAATCTAAATAAATTATAGCTTTGCAAAAGTAAGAAAGGAAGTTATTAACATGGCTAGATCTCGCACAGCAGGTGCTAAAACAAAAAAATCCATGATGCACAATGACGCACTAGGTGGCTTTACGATTATCGAAGTAGTCTTGGTCTTGGCAATTGCCGGCCTGATCTTCTTGATGGTCTTTATCGCTTTGCCACAGTTACAGCGTGCTCAGAAGGATACCCAGCGTAGGGAAGATGTTGATCGTCTAAGTAGCGCTATCACTCAGTGGCAGGCCAATAATAATGGTCGTATCCCGGGACAGAAAGAGGCTTCTGCTTGCAGGCCAGGAAAAGATACTAGCATTAGCCAAATTGGACAGAACAATGAAGCTTGTCGTCTTCTCCGTGATTATATGAATAGTGTTAATGCTACAGAAAATGCTTTTATTGACCCTGATGGTAACCCGTATCAGCTAGAGATTTTTAGGGGACCGTCTACTGATGGACCAAATGGCCTTGACCATACTATTTATATGTATACTCAGGCTAAGTGTAATGGTGAAGTAGTCGAGAAGGCAAATAACCCTCGTGACTACGCTTTACTCTATAAGCTCGAAGGTAGTGGTACTTATTGTATTAGCAACGCCCAATAGAATCTAGATTGCAAAGCTTAAGCGGCTCTTCGGAGCCGCTTTTCTAGTATATAGAATCTATGAAGTATTGTGTATAGGCAACTAGCTTCTCCAGCTGATAAAATAAAATTTGTGTTCAAACCGAATAATATTTATGGTAAGATAAGTACATGGATATTGTGTTGGAATGTGTGATTTTAGCAATGATGTTTATATTGGGGGCAGTTTTTGGATCGTTTGCTTGCTGCCAAGCGTGGCGTTGGCACTATAAAGTACACAGCAAAAAAGATCTTGGACAATGGTCAGTCTGTCTACATTGTCATAAACGTATTAAATGGTATGATAATATTCCGATCATATCATGGCTGGTTTTGAGGGGGAAGTGCCGTAATTGTGGCAAGAAGATTGGTGTCGGAGATTTCCTTTCTGAGGTTAGCATGGCGATTGCGTTTTTGATGTTGAGCTGGGCTTACCTTTTACCAATGATTGATAACTGGAATATTTTGGTGCAAAACCCACCTTTCTTAGCGGCGCAATTAGGAATTTTTGTACTCATTTTGGTTATGTTGGTAGTGTTAATGGTGCTCGCAGTGTACGACGCTCGCTGGGGCGAGCTTCCTGTTGTGCTCTTGATCTTAGCAATTGTGTTCGGATTAGCAATTTTTGTGCTCAAGATGTGCGTAGTGTCTATGAGCGATGACGGCGACTTAGGGGGCGGCATTCTTAGTGCAATGATCGGCGTGGTAATTCTGTCGGGGACTTGTTATCTAATTTACAAAGCTTCGCGGGAGCGTTTGATGGGCGCAGGGGATTGGCTCCTAGCGTTAGCATTAGCATTGGCATTGGCGGACTGGTGGCTGGCACTTTGGACAATATTCTTAGCAAATCTGCTTGGTGATATTATCGCTTTGCCCGGAGCTATCAAAAGTGGTAATACCAAGGTGCATTTTGGACCGTTCCTAGTAGCAGCGTTCGTATTGGTGCTAGTACTGGGGAACTGTCTGCCATTGTTGCTTAGCAGTATGTAATATAGATACATCGGCTCAAAGACACGGTGCTTTTACTTCGGGCGTCATCACTACTTGATATTATTCAGTTTCGCTATGAAACTTCTCATGCACTTCCTTGAGGTGCTGATCGGTGACGTGAGTGTAGATTTGCGTGGTAGAAATATCAGCGTGGCCAAGCATGGTCTGTACAGAACGAATGTCGGCGCCGTTCATCAGCAAGTCGGTTGCAAAACTATGTCGTAAGGTATGCGGGGAAACGTGTTTCGTGATGCCGGCCATTTTGGCGTACTTTTGGACGATGCGCTCGACTGACCGGGAAGTTAAACGTCGAAAATTACCAGAAGTATCGACGGCTTGCTGATTCTTGCTATTGTTTAGGAAAAGCGGAATTAGGGAATCAGTCCGTGCAGTGAGGTAATTTTGTATCCAGTCTGCCGCTGCCTCAGAAATAAAAATCGGACGATCTTTGCTGCCTTTACCGCGCACGATGAACTCGCGGCGGTCGAAGTTAATCGAATCGCGATTCAATTTTACAAGTTCTGATACGCGTAAACCTCCAGAAAAAAGTAATTCGATAATAGCACGGTCGCGTAAGCCAGTTTCACTATCGGTATCAATGGCGTCAAGTAAAGATTCGACTTCATCGTAATGCAAGAAAGTGACTTGTTTGCGCACGACGTGGGGCAGCTCAACTAATGCGGAGTCCAGAGTTCTAATCTCGCGCTTTGCGAGGTATTTGAGAAAACCGCGTAGGGCAATTAAATGGTAAGCTTGCGTGATAGCCTGCAAATTCTCACCATAGCGATCGACTTCTCGATTGAGTCGTAAGCGGAACTTCCGTACCAGCTCATTAGTAATGTCAATGGGCTCAAAATCACTCAAGTCTGCCTCTGTAGGATTTTTGGCAGATTGTCGTAGCTCGGGTTCTTCTTCAAAAATATCCAGCACAATGTCGTGAAAACGCAACAAGTACCGCTCATAGTTTTCAGCAGTCTTGCGCGAACGGCCGCGTTCGACTTCGAGATGTTCGACGTAATCGCCGATGAGCTCTGTGATATACATAAGAATATTATAGCATGTTTTCTCTTATGTTAGGTGTTTGCTGGTCGATGTGATAAGATAGGTATAGGCGACAGCTTTCTCGTTTAATTAATTATGCAGGAGAAAGGAGGTTGTTATGGGATTTAACATTTATGTTGGACGATTGTCTGTGGATTGCGCTATAGGCGTATTCTACGTAAAAGTTAAAATTAACGTCGCTCAGAAGCGACGCTAATTAACTCATTAATATCTTCATCTTACCACTAATTTATTAAAATGACAAGAGGTTGACGCCATAGGTATATTATATTTCGTGATATAATAAAAGAGTTATGGCTTGGTAGCTCAATTGGATAGAGCAGCTCCGTCCTAAGGAGAAGGTTGTGGGTTCGACTCCCGCCCGAGTCACCAGAGATTGTAAAAGTATTATGTCAAAACCTGAAGAAGTTGTTAAATTTTACGTTTTATGCAATAAGCTCAAAGTGACGATTCGCACTGGATGGAAAATTTGGCATGTAAAACGTGAGCGTTTGGAGAGTATTGCTGAGCATATTTATGGCGTGCAAATGCTAGCAATCGCAATGTGGTCCGAATATCAATATGATGTAAATTTGCAGAAAGTTATACTTATGTTAGCCTTGCATGAGTTAGAAGAAATTAAAATCGGTGACTTTTCGCCTTTTGAAATTACTAAGGAAGAAAAACTAAAATTAGGGCATCAGGCTGTTGAAAGTCTTCTTTCTGGACTAGCGGCAAGGGAAGAACTAAAAGCTTTGATTTTAGAATTTGATGAAAAGAAAACACCTGAGGCTCAATTCGCATCCTACTGCGACAAGCTAGAAGCAGATTTACAGTGTAGGCTTTACGACGAAGCGGGAGCGGTGGATTTGTCGCAACAAGATGGTAACATAGCAGCCGAGGATCCCGAAGTGAAAAGATTACTGATGGAAAAGGGAAACTGGTCGGAGGCTTGGCTTGAATATAATAAAAATAAATATGATTATGATGAGAATTTTGCGCAAGTCTCTCAGTACGCCGCCGAACATCAAATATCTTCCCAGTTCTAAGCTCTCTGCAGTCAGCAGCTAAGATTATTTAGCAACAAAATTGCCACCCTCAATAACGCGGGTGGCAATTATCGTATTAGATAACGATTTAGCGAGTATATTTCTCGTTCAAATCTGAGTAGTCATAAAGCTCTTCCGGCTTGAACCAAAGGGCAATTTCTTTTTTGGCTTCTTCGGCGTTGCCACTGGCGTGGACGAGATTTGGCACACCCATGCCTTTAGCGTCAGAATAACCGAAGCTCATGTGGGAATAATCACCACGAATAGTACCCATTTCGGCGGATTTTGGCTCGGTAGGACCGACAATCTTGCGCACAAGCGGTACGGCTTCGACGCCTTCGAGAACGATAGCGATCACTGGACCTGTCATCATGTAATTCAAATTGTAACGGAAGGCCTGTTCGCCACGACGAGTAATCATCTTGCCAATATCTTCATAATGAGCGCGATACTGGTCTTCGTTTGGCATGACCATTTTCATACCAACGATTTTTAGACCAACCCGTTCAAACCTCTGTAAAATTTCCCCAACGATACCGCGTTGTACGGCGTCTGGTTTACAAACTACCAAACTACGCTCTACTAAATCAGCTGCCTTAGCCACAATAGCTCCTTTCTGTTAGAGATTCGTTCTGTGCGAGGCGGTTTAAATAAATCGTCAACACAAGAAGCTTTCTCCAACATTGGCTTATTAACTCTTTTCGTTATTATAACATACTTTGGCATATAATTTAAGGTTTTGGTAAGGCTGATGCGTCATAATTTGGCAAAATTACCACGATATTACATAAACATGTTATAATAATAGTATGAGTTTGTTCAAGCAAAAGCCGAAAACTGAGCGAGAAAAGGTTGAGGAACGTCGCGAGGAGGTGTTGGCGCATGGACGTAAGTTCAAATATCCTTTGCAGTATGCTAAGCACCGTTTGATGATTAACACTGTGATCGTGGCTTTGGTGGCTTTGATTTTGATGGTAGTAGCGGGATGGGCGATGCTGTTCAAGTTCCAGGACACTGGTGATATGATCTATCGGGTGACGCAGGTGCTACCAATTCCAGTAGCAGAGGTGGAGGGAACGAAAGTTCGCTATAGTGATTATCTTATGATCTATCGTAGCAATTTGATCACGGCGGAGCAACAGGGTGGTCAGCTGGGTACTGGTGAAGATGCAGATAATGTACGCCAGTTGTATAAGCAAGCGGCCTTATACTCTGCGGTCGAATACACTTATGCCCTGAAGCTGGGACATGAGTTAAACTTGACAGTTTCCGATGAGGAAGTCGATAAGGCATTCGACGAGCATCGCAAAGTTGGTGGAGTCGAACGTAGCGAAGAGGGGTTTTTGAAGATTTTGCGTGATAATTTTGGTATGAATAAGTCAGAATATCGTCGTATGCTCTATCTCACGCTGATGCGGTCAAAGGTCGCGCAGGCTGTTGATGATCCAGCTAGAGAACAGGCCAAAGAAGTAGAGCGGATTTTACAAGAAAGTGACGGCGATTTGCACAAAGCAGCTGATGAGGTTGGAGCTAAATACGAGGAAACTGGCCGTCTCGTGGACAATATGAATGTGGACGGTGGCCGCTCGACCATGGCGATGACCTTGGAACCAGGTCAGATTAGTCAGCGTTTCCTTTCTAGTAACGGCGATGCGTACTATTTTGTCAAATTGAACGATAAGACTAATTCGGAAGTTAATTACGCTTCACTAGAGATCACTTTTTCTAAGTTTGAAGAGATGATTGCGGAGCTTTATGCAAGTGATAATGTAAAGCTCTATATCGATGTGAATCCAGAAACTGAGGAATCTGGGGAATAGCGTTCCTGGTAAAGCCTAGCCCTGGAAGAGTTTGAAGAATAGATAACGCCATTGACAAAAACACGAATCTGTGCTAGACTTAGAGTAAGTAGAGTGATCTGCTTGTTTTGGCATGTACTGATGCTGGTTCTTTAACGTGATATTGCGAAGAGAATTGGTTTTGCCGTTTCTGCCTATTTTGGTGGGTAGAAAGGGCAAAATCAATCTTGCCTAAATAAAAAATGGGGGTAATATATGAGCAATCTGATAAACCTTGAAGCGAACCCGAGCCCTGCGACTCTGTACTCTGAGGAAATCCAGGCTCTTGCCGCTGTGGTCAGTGCGACGCTGGATAAACTGGTCGGCAGCCAGGCTTCGTGGGTGTCTGGAGCGTTGACTGTGGAAGGTCAGGCGACCGACCAGCCCACGCGGATGATTCTGCATGCAAAGTTCCCGGGCGGATTGTGTCCGCAGGGTCTTGCCAAACTATCCCAACGTTCGCCGGACGAGGTGGTTTCGGATTCGATCGACGGGATCTTGGCCTTTCCTGATACGCCGTACTATTGGCATGATGACGAGGAGATAGCTCGGTGTTCTAAGAGCTTGCACATCCCGACGAAGATTTACCGGGATGGTGATCTGCGAGTGCTGGTTCTGAACGTGACGGCTGGGCGATTCCTGATGAGTGTTTGCGCTATCAATATCGATCATGCTGACGAAATTTCTGCGGCATTGATGTATGCCATGGCGCACGCTTTGGCTCAGATGGGTCTTGAGGATCTGATACTGCAACGGTCAGTTGCTAGACTAGACAATCATTTGGCGACGAGCACTGGCCGTTATAGCGTAAAAGCTTGCCAGCTTGTCGAGGACTTGTTCCGCCAGTGTGACATCCCTGAAATCATGGCATGGCGGAGCTGGCACAACAATGCTTCGGAGAGCGACGGTCTGAAGCTCTTCTTTGAGAGCTAATCTCGCAATAGCACGTAAAATCGCCGCCCTCTTCGGAGGGCGGTTTCCCGTGGCGCAATTTTTAGGTAATCAAGCATCTTCATAATACATATCAAACAAACTGTTTTTAAGTTTTGAACTGTAGTTTTGAGAACCATTTTTACTTATTAAACAATATGATAAATTAAATGTTGGCTCTATCATTTTATAAGTAAAACTTTATTTTTGCAATATTCAACTACATCATTTGTATCTAATTTTAGATTTCTCT
>RYWJ01000020.1 GCA_003979185.1 Candidatus Saccharimonadota bacterium
CACACTTAAAGACACTCGCGACAACAGTACTTATACCATCCGCAAACATGAAGATAATAACTGTTGGATGACGGAGAATCTGAGACTCGTTGGTCCGAAGACGCTGACGCCGAACGACAGCGATATAAGCAATAATTATACGACTGCTGCGTCGATTAATGGTGGTGTAAGCAATAATGCTGGAACTGGCTCGACGGGATACCCAAATTTCTCAAAGGATAATGGCCGAGGTCTCGATCAATCTTTTTATCGTACAGATACACTTAATACAAATGGGGTCTATTATTCGTTTACGGCAGCCACCGCTGGAAAAGGTGGCTCCGTCGGTGATGCGGAAGTATTTGAAAGCATCTGCCCCAAGGGGTGGACACTGCCGCCGTATAGGGGTAGTGGATCATACGCAAACTTAATATCATCAGCTGGTATTACAAACGACATTAGTGGCGCGACTAAATTCAAAGCCATGCCGTATCATTTTGCTACCGCGGGTCGTATCTATGAAGGCGAGTTACATAAGTTTGGAGAGGATGGTTATTATTGGACCCGAAACGCTCGTAGTATGTTGACGTCAGCTTTTGTTATGAATCTGCTGAGTGGGTCTGGCGTTGGTATGACAAGCCTCAGTCGTTATGAAGGGGTGACAATGCGTTGTGTTGCTCTGGGTAATTAACCTATCTTCAACTCATCCCCTCACCACCCTTAACCCATATACTATTTAGGTAGTAGCGACGCAGCGTATGGAGAAGCCGAGGTAACGGTCGAGGTTGTTGCGGGCTGGGTCGACATCGGAGCTATAGAAGCCCAGGTAATACGCGCCCTGACTATTACTAGAGGTGACAGTACGTGACCAGTAGCCGCCGAAGGAGCCGACACCGATCAGTGAGCCATTGTAGACGTCCCCGGCATAAGGGAAGTTGTAGGGAGCAGAACGGATCTTGTTGGAGCCGGAGTGGTAATTAAAATTAACCATTGACTTTTTGAAGAATGTGTGCTAAGATAGAGATATAAGGTTTCTAAACAAAAATGCAAGACCAAAAAAATACCAAAACACCACCAACTTCTCCTGCTGATCCTGTAAAAACCATGGATGCTATGGTTGGACGGGCAGCGCAAGGGGATTTTGTGCAGAAAATCGTCGAAAAGATCAAAAATTCCGAAAATATTTTGATTGCTTTGTCGCGTGATCCATCTGTGGATGAAATTGCGGCGGCGATTGGTTTGACAATGTATTTGGATAGTATGCAAAAACACGCTACGGCGATTTATTCTGGTCGTACTCCGAATGCTTTGGCTTTTTTGCAACCAGATGCAACTTTTGAAACCAATACTGATAGCTTGCAAGATTTTATTATTGCCTTAAATAAGGGTAAAGCCGATCATCTGCGCTATCGTCTGGACGGCGACTTCGTAAAGGTTTTTATTACGCCATACAAGGCGAAGATTACTGAAAAGGATTTGACTTTCTCTTATGGCGATTATAATGTTGATTTCGTGATCGCAATTAATGTGCCATCGGCGGGCAACCTTGATGAGGCTTTGCGCGAGCATGGACGGATCATGCATGATGCTTCTGCGGTAAATATTACAACGGGCCAGCCAGGTCGTTTTGGCGAGATTGAATGGAGCAATCCTACGGCTAGCTCGCTTTGCGAGATGGTGACAGATTTAATCTTTGCTTTGCAGGGCGACGATCAGCAGCCACTTGAGCAAGATATTGCTACGGCTCTGTTGACTGGCATTGTGGCAGCGACGGATCGTTTTTCAAACGAACGCACTAATCCAGATACGCTAGGCGTCGCTTCAAAATTAATGACTATGGGAGCAGATCAAAAACTAATCACCTCAAATATTAATGGTAATGAAGTGATTCATAATGAAAATACTCAAGGAGTGGAGGTGAAGCCAGCCAACGTCGAGTCCGAGCGCACACGCTTGGAAGTAGCACATGGTGGGCCAATACCAATGAGTAATGACAACGCCACTATTCCTGCCACTTCAACTAATCCCGGAGCTTCGCCGAATATGCCGATTAATCCAGCTATGCAAGCCGCTCCAAATGCCAATGTTAACGGTAATCCTAACCCTACAGCAGTCAATGCAACTAATAATGCCACTCCTGAAGATGTAGTGGTGCAGCCAGTAATCCCGAATATTGTGCCCAATGCCGCTCCAGCTAGCACGCCTTTCATACCTAGCCCACCAGTACATCAGATGCAAATCCCTGGTGTGCCGAATGCACAGGTACCTAGTAACAACGGCACAGCTCAATCATCTAATCCTTTGAATAATATAGCTCAGCCTGCACAATCCGCGCCATCTATACCACCTGTACCATCTACACAACCCGCTGCGCAGCCTGTAGCGGATGTTGCACAGATGCAGCTTCCGAGCGTGACGACGCCAGCGGCTACTAATTCATCAGCAAATAACGGGCGTACGATGGCAGCTAGCGCTCCGACTGAGCCAGCTACACCACAAATAGGTGCGACCGTGCAGCCGCCAGCACCAAAAGCCAAAAAGCCTAAAAATTATGCTGAGATGATGGAGGAAGCTCTAGCGGAGCCACTGCCAGGGGCTAATAATACACCTGTTCCTATGCAGAATAGCACTATTGCGCCAAATCCAGCTTCAGCCGATCCGTCGATGATGTCTTTGCCGATTAATGCGTCGGCTCAACCTGTCAACCTAAGTGCTATGGGTATACAAAATACTCCCATAACCTCTAATCCAGCTCAGCCTAACGAACCAATTATGGAACCAGTTTCTAACCCTGCTGCAGGTGCGCCAGTTCTGCCGCCACCTCCTGCTCCTAACACGGAGAGTGCTGGCATGATGCCACCAATTTTACCGCCGGTACAAGTACCGCCAGAATCGGGTAGATAGCGCAATTGTATTTCTGAAATTTTATGATATGCTAGAGCCATGAAAGATAGTACTAGGCAAGTAGCTAGTTTAGCTGCATCATGTAATGATAATGTTCGTGCAGAAGTAGTGAACCAGATCTTGAACGATGCAATTATTCTAGTTGATAAGCCAGCCGGTATTACGTCTTTTGGTGCAGTAGCGCGTGTCCGCCGACAGTTGTCGGAGCAAGCGGGCTTTATAGAGGTAAAAGGCAAAGATGGTGTAGTTCGCAAGAAGCGTAAGAAAGTCAAAGTCGGGCACACGGGGACACTGGACCCCTTTGCGACGGGATTATTAATCCTACTTACGGGTAAGCAAACTAGGTATGCTAATGATTTCCTAAAACTTGACAAAGAATATCTTGCCACGATTCAGCTCGGTGCGACCTCTACTACCGGTGACATAGAGGGAGAGATTACTAAAACCGAACATTGTTCGGTTCCGGATTTGGTAGATGTGGAAAAGACTGTGGAAAACTTTCGCGGAGAAACCGAACAGCGTGTACCGAACTATTCGGCAGTAAAAATTAACGGCCAGCGTGCTTATAAATTAGCGCGTGGCGGTAAAATAGTCGAGATGCCAGTACGAAAAGTCAATATTTACGAACTAGAGATTTTGGAATATACATATCCAGAGTTGAAGATTCGTTGCAAGGTTTCCAGTGGGACATATATTCGAGCTCTGGGAGAAGATATTGGTAAAGCTTTAAAGACTGGTGGTTACCTGACGACTTTACGGCGTACTGAGGTAGGGAATTACCGTGTGGAGAATGCGTTGAAGCTGAAAGTGTAAGAAGACCGAGTGACCAATTGGAACCACAGCAGAATAGTTTCATGGAGTCTGCAGCTGACAAGCCTCTCAAAATAGGGGTTGTAAGCAGTGAAAATGTGTGATATAATGACGAATATATGATTACTAGAGAGAAAAAAGCCGAAGCGATGGCAAAGCTAGCTCGTAGCAAGGAAGACGTGGGTTCTCCAGAGGTACAGGTAGCGGTTTTGACTGAGCGTATCAAGGAAGTGACCAAGCACGTCCAAGATAATAAGCATGACTACATGGCTAAGCGTGGCTTGATGCAGATGGTTGGTCAGCGCAAGAAACTTTTGAAGTATCTTGAGAAAACTAACTTCGACTTATACAAGCATACCATTGCCGAACTCGGCTTACGCAAATAGTAATAAAGCTTCTCGAAAGAGAAGTTTTATTTTTATCCCCAGAAAATTTCGGCGTGTAAAATATTGGCGTGTAAAAATCCCCCTCCGAAGAGGGGGAAACCCGATAGACGCAGAACAAACGTTGGAGGTGGTTGGGTAAAGTGTGTGAAGTAGGGGGTGGGGTAGAGGGAAAATGAGTGTGTTCTGTCGGTACCTTAGAGATGTTCTGTGTCTACGGCGGAGGAGAGTTTTAGGGTTGAGAGGCAAGATTTGTATCGACGATGGTAGGCAAGATGCCATGCTTGTCTTGAGCGTTAGCCAAAGACTCGCCAATAGTAATTATGTCGTCTCCTTTGTTAAGGATTTTTTCGGTATCGTCTTTGCTATGCTTGGAGTCTGTGCCTGTGGTAGTTGTGGTAGTGAGCGGCAATGCGCCGATGAGAGTACTGAGTTCTTCGGCAATTTGCTGGGCGATCTTGTCCATGGTCGGGGGAAACTCTTCCTTGGTCATGCGACGAAAATCCGAATCAGCTACATCTCGGATCACGGCAATCTGCCTATTGGCTTTACCATCAAGCATTAAATCGATAACAAGATCGGATTGCGAAGTGATACCGTTTGGAGTACTCCTCCAGGTATATGTCGGCGTGAAAGCAACCCTACACCAATCGTTTTCGATCGGAAGCTTAAAATGGCGTTTTGTGCGATAGGCGTGACGGCCATTGCGGTCGCCTTGGCTATACAAAAGCCGCTGTTCTTGGCAGAACTTGCTGAGAATCTCAAGCTTGAGCTCTGCCCTCAGGGCGCTTGGTATGTCACAGAAGATAATACGATATCTTCCAGTAGTATCGAGTTCGTTTACAATCTCGGCCATGGGCGAAAGCACCATTATGGCGATAGAACAACTGATGTTGCTTCCACCCGTATTGCGGTTACTGTCATAAGATACTTTCATTAAACTCTTCTCCTTTGCTGAGATGTGCTAGGGATATTCTGTAATAGAATAACAGCCTCACTTTCTATTATAGCACACAAACTGTGAAAAATCAATATTTATTGACGTTTATTGTGCAAATTGGGGTAAATTAAGGGTAAAATGTGCTATAATAGGAAAAGAAAGCAATTTAAGAATGAGAAGACCGCAGATATGAACCCTTTACTAGAGAGCTGATATCTGATGTTTTCTCAGGAAAGGTACATATATAGTATATGGATATTATTAATCCGAGTGGCAAGAAAACCATGAGCGTAGAAACAGAATGGTTGGGTCGTCCGCTGAAGCTAGAGATCAATCGCGTGGGGTTCCGTTCGACTGCTAGCGTATTGGTGCGCTACGGTGATACGATGATCTTGGGTACGGTGGTGGTTGGCAAAAAGCCAGTTGAGCAAGATTTTTTTCCATTGTCAGTAGATTACGAAGAGAAGTTCTATGCGGCAGGTAAGATCAGCGGCTCGAAGTTTATCAAGCGTGAAGGTAAACCAGCCGATGAAGCGATTTTGATCGGTCGCTTGATCGATCGTCCGATCCGTCCACTTTTCCCGAAGAATTGTCGCCAAGAAATCCAGGTAGTTACAACGGTTCTGTCAATGGATCCAGAGTTTCGTCCAGATATGGTGGCAATGCTAGCGGCTTCGAGCGCATTGATGCTGGCAGGCGTGCCATTTGACGGGCCGATTGCTGGTTTGCGCATCGGTCGTATCAATGGTGAATTCAAAGCATTCCTGAATGCTGAAGAGCGTGAGAAGTCCACTCTAGACTTGGTAGTTGCCTGTAAAGATGGTAAGGTGATGATGGTTGAGGCTGGTGCAGATGAAGTGCCAGAGGCAATGATTATCGAAGCTATGCACTGGGCAGTGAAGAATATTCAGCCGGTTCTTGACTTACAACGCGAGCTAGCTGCTCAGGCGGGAGTTGAGGCAGTTGATTGTGAGATGCATTACCCGGAAGAAGAAATTGCCGCACAGTCAGAGGTGAACGCTTGGTTGGCTGGTAAGCTTGGTGACAGCGTACGTGGCAATGTCCTAGAGCGTCAAGCTAAAATTGAAGAGCTCAAAGAGGCAATGGATGCAGACTTTGCGGAGAAATTTGGTGAAGGCGAAACTCCAGAAGAGAAGCAGGCAGACTACGCAAGCCGTTTGCAGAAGCAATATGACGATGCGTTTGATTTAGCGATCCATGAAGAGGTGCGTCGAAGTATTGTTGAGGATGGTATTCGTCCAGATGGCCGTGCTTTGACAGAGGTGCGCCCACTTTCGAGCCAAGTCGGCATCTTGCCAAGAGTACATGGCTCGGCATTATTTACGCGTGGGTTAACGCAAGCCTTGAATGCGGTGACACTAGCACCACTCAGTTTTGCGCAAATTGTGGACACTATGGAAGTGACGGATGGCAAGCGTCGCTATATGCATCATTATAATGCGCCATCCTATACTGTAGGTGAGCCGGGTCGTATTGGTGCTCCAGGGCGTCGTGAAATCGGTCATGGTTATTTGGCGGAACGTGCTTTGGTCCCAGTTTTGCCAAGTGAAGAGGACTTCCCATATGCTATTCGTAGTGTGACAGAGATTATGTCTCAAAACGGCTCCACTTCAATGGCAGCAACTTGTTCTAGTTGTATGGCTTTGATGGATGCTGGTGTGCCTTTGAAACGACCCGTTTCTGGCGTAGCAATGGGCTTGATTATGGATGGCGACACTCCGTATGTCTTGACCGATTTAATGGATGCGGAAGATTTTGCTGGTCATATGGACTTCAAAGTAACTGGCACGACTGAGGGTATTACAGCCTTGCAAATGGATATGAAAGTTCATGGTTTGCCAGTAGAAATTTTGGAAAAAGCAATCGCGCAATCACGCGATGGTCGTATGCATATTCTTGAACATATGCTAAATGTCATTCCTGCACCACGACCAGAGATTGCGCCTTTTGCGCCACGTATTGAGAAGATTATTATTGATAAAGAAAAAATTGGTACCATCATTGGCAAAGGCGGTGAAACGATTAATAAGATTACTAGCGAGACTGGAGCATTGGTAGACATTGATGACTCTGGCTTAGTTACGGTATCTGGCACCGATAAAGACACGATTCAAAAAGCCGTAGAATGGATCCGCTCACTTGTAGAGGAACCGGAGGTGGGTAAAGTCTATGATGGCACCGTAGTGACAATTAAAGACTTTGGTGCTTTTGTGAATATTTTGCCAGGCGTTGATGGCATGTTGCACATTTCGCAAATTTCCGATAAACGTACAGCAAATGTCAGTGATGTATTGAGTGTTGGCCAAAAGGTGCGGGTAAAGCTCGTAGCAATTGACGACAAGGGTAGATTGTCGTTGACAATGCGCAATATCGAGAAATAGTAGCGCGGGAGCATTCTCGTACCACACCACCCTTAACCCATATACTATTTAGGTAGTAGCGACGCAGCGTATGGGGAAGCCGTTGTAACGAGCATTGAGGTCGGTCGGGTCGACATTAGAGCTATAGAAGAACAGGTCGTATGTGCCAGTATTGGAGCTGGTTGTACGTGACCAATAGTAGCCGAAGGAACCGGTATATTTTAGTGAACCGTTTTCGATAAAACCGGCATAAGGGAAGTTGTAGGGAGCAAATTATAGGGGAAGTTGCTGGGGAAGTTTTATAAATTCTCGTAAATACTAGGGAAGAGAGAATAAAGATTGTAGCCTAGCATTTCATCAAAGTATTGTTTTAGCTTGTGGACTTCTTGGACATGTTGTTGGGTGGACTTGCAAGTACCGTGCCGAGAAATGACGTCAATCAAACGCTGATCTACTGTCATCGTTTGCAAATCACACATCAAATCACAAAGGTTCACTAATCTTTCGTAAATCGTGTGTTGATGGTTTTGGACGTGCTGAATAATCTCCTCATCATAAACTATTTCGCTAATCACCAGAAAAGGATCATTCGTGATATAAGAATGGATAATACAGATATCGCAATACTCCTCTGGAAAACCAAGCTCTTTGAGATAATGATAACCATTCTGCATATGTGCAGTATACGGACCAACCATTTTTCCAATATCATGTAGGTAACCAAGCAAAGTAGCCTTTTCGATATCAAGATCATACCCAGCTTTATTCAGCGCATTAGCAATTGTGCCAGCCGTATCTCCGACTGCAAAAGAGTGCTGAACCCAGCCTAGGTTACGCGGAACAGTTCTTGCTTGTTCTAGCATGTGAGTGACGAAAACTTTAGTTGGAATCATAGTTTAATTATATCCCAGATTTGTGGAAATTTTGGGCTGTTTTGGTCTCAAGAACAAAAATGCGTAGAAACATGGAGAAAATTCCTAAAATTTGCTGAAGTGTGATAAAATAAGAAATGAAATTGATTAAGCTTTTTGAGTTTAATGTACGTTTGCGGTAGCACCAAAGAATTAAAGGAGGGTCAAATGTTAAAAATACAGAAATCAAAAATAAACTTAATATTACCAGTAGTTTGCTGTGGTGCTTTGATTGCGGCGGGTTTTGCTATAGTGGATACAATTGCGATGTCGACTTACGCAGCGGTGCCGACACTCAAAACCATCACTACGATGCAAGAAATGACCTCGCTGGTTTGTGCTAGTTCCGAGATTGGGGATACTAATACTTTGACCGATACACGTGACGGTGAAACTTACACCGTTCGCAAACACGAAGACGGTAACTGTTGGATGACCCAAAACTTGCGCCTCGCCGGTGAGAAGACTCTCACCCCTGCGGACTCTGATGTGGTTTCTGATTATACTTTACCAGCCTCCGATATAAATGGTTTTGATGAGTCTAACTATTATGCCAGTCAAATGTATTATGCAGGTGACGAAACTAATGGTGCTTATTATTCATGGACTGCCGCCACGGCTGGAACTGGCGACGCTAGCTTAACTAAAGGCGATGCTCCATCAAGCATCTGTCCTAAGGGTTGGAAGTTACCACCAAACTCTGGTAATGGCTCCTATACTAACTTTACTAGTGCCACAGGCATCACTAACAACGCTGATGGTTCTAACAAGATCCGCTCTGCTCCCTACAACTTCCCTTATGCCGGGAACGCCGGCCGTAGCTCCCTTAACGGTGTCGGCTCCAACGGTGACTATTGGTCACGTACTGTCTACTCTAGTAGTAGTCAGGGTGCGTACCGCCTTTGGTTCAATAGTTCCAATGTCTATCCAGCCTACAGCGGCTACCGTTACCTCGGCTACTCCGTACGCTGCGTCGCTGTCTCTCTTGGTGGTAGCGATGAAAGCAACGTCGCCATCGAAGTTGCACCGGTGTTAACAATCGACGCTACTGCTGGTATGGAAGATGTTGTAGAGGCGAACGAGATTACAACTGGTAATATTTCCGCTACGGTAACCGCTAATACTGCATATCAGGTGATGCTAAGTGCGGCACAGACAGCCTTGAGGGATGCGAATATCGCCAATGAGGAGATTCCAGCGTCAGCAAATGTGACTCCAGGTACCGATGCTTGGGGAATTGCGACTGGCAATACAGACACTCCGTATGCGGCGATTACTACTAGCCCGACGGTTTATCCAGCTACGGTGACTGATGGTACGGAAGTAGCGCAGAAAGTTCATCAGTTCGGGATTGGTGTTTCCGTAAGCTCATCCTTATCATCTGGAACGTATTCCACGATCGTAACCGTTACTGCGGCTGCACCATAATTATCTATTATATACTGTAACTATGATTTAAAGCTCCTTGCATTGATTCGCCGAGGAGCTTTTAGTGATCTTTTTATAGTATTCAACCAAGTTTGAGAAAAAATAAGAGGTTATGAATAAAATTATGGTACAATGTTAATATGGCAAAAACGAGGTCAACCAAAACGGGGAAGACCGCGAGTCGAAGTGGTGCAAAAAAATCTACTCGTGGTCGTAAGAAAGCTACAAGTACACTAGCGTATGAGTTACCAGGTGGCTTTTGGCGTCAAATCATGGCGATTTTGATGTTGTTTCTTGCTGTTGTATTAATTTTTGCTTGGATGGGCGATGGTGGTGAATTGCTGAATACAACGGATGGAATCTTGAATGAGTGGATTGGGCGAGCGCGTTATTTGATGCCAGCTCTATTAGCGTGGTTGGCAGTAAAGATTTTTCGTAGTGAGAACAATCGTATCCCTCCGGTGATGTGGATGGCGTCAATTTTAATGATTTTTTGGGCGGCTGGTGTTTTTGGTCTATCGACGGTTGGTGAGCCGCACCCAAATGGTGGCATGATCGGTGCATGGCTGAATGGCTTCATGGTACAAATTCTTAATCCTGGTGTAGCGATCTTTATCTATGTGATTTTAATTTTTATCACGCTACTATTTATCTTACAGATGAATCCGGTTACAGCTATGCAGGCAGTAGGAAATCTTTTCCGTACAACTGAGAAGCAGCCAGTGGAGCCAGAAAAGGTAGCCAAGAAGACTCGCGAACCAAAGGAGAAATTAAAACCTGCACCAAAGTTATCCGATCTCGATGTAGAAATCAATGTGAATTCTGGCGAGGAGGAAGCTAAGCCTAAGAAGCATGAGCGTGGCGGTTTATTTGCGAAATTTGGCAGGAAGAAAGAAAAGCCAGATATTGAGGTTACTGCGAATACCGAGAAAAAGTCAACGGTGGCTGAGAAAGCTCCAGATCGTGCCTTAGTGTCCACCACAGATGCAAACTGGAAGATGCCAGGTCTGGATCTTTTGGAGAAGAAACAATCTCCAGCTGATGCGGGTGATGTGCATCAGAATGCAGCTTTGATTCAGTCAACCTTAGCAGATTTTGGTATTGATGTGGAGATGGGCGATGCTAATAAAGGTCCGCGTGTGACGCAGTACACGATGCGTCCACCGTCAGGTGTGAACTTATCGAAGATTTTAGCACGCGACAAAGAGCTAGCGCTCAATCTAGCAGTTGATAAGATTCGTATTGAGGCTCCAATTCCGGGTACTCGACTTGTTGGCGTGGAGGTGCCGAATGTCAAGTCTGCCGATGTGCGTTTGCGTGGTGTTCTAGAAAGCCCAGAATGGAAACGTGCGGAAGATCCACTGACATTTGCGGTTGGTAAAGACATCTCTGGTAAGGCCGTAGTGGCAAACTTGGCAAAAATGCCTCACCTTTTGATTGCTGGTACGACTGGTTCTGGTAAGTCGGTAATGACTAATACATTGATTTCTTCATTGCTTTATCACAATGCGCCAAGTGATATGAAATTAATCATCGTCGACCCGAAGCAGGTCGAGATGGTACAGTATAATGATATCCCGCATCTGTTAACACCGATTATTACGTCAGTAGAAAAGGCTCTTTCAGCAATGAAGTGGGCGGTCAATGAGATGGAAAAACGCTATACTATCATGGCGGAAGAAAAAGTGAAGAATATCGTAGACTATAATACTAAAATGGCGCGTAAAGCCTCCGAGGTCTCTAAGACAGCTGCAGCAGTAGCTGACAAACCTGCTACAAAAACCACCGAAGTGGCGCAAGATGGGGTAGATTCTAAAACTACCGAAAACGAACCGCCTAAGGCCGAAGAGCAAAGCGAACGCATGCCTTATATCGTTGTTATTATTGATGAGATGGCCGACTTGATGATGATGGCTGGCAAGGATCTAGAAATGTTGATCGTGCGTATTGCTCAAAAAGGACGCGCTGCTGGTATTCATCTTGTGCTTGCGACTCAGCGTCCAGAAGCAAAAGTCATTACTGGTTTGATTAAGGCAAATATTCCTGGGAAGATTGCTTTCGCAGTGGGGAGCCAACTAGATTCTCGTATTATGCTTGACCAAGGTGGCGCCGAGAAATTGCTGGGTAAAGGTGATATGTTAATGCTGACGACAGAGATGATGGGCAAGCCAAGGCGTATCCAGGGTGCATGGGCGAGCGATGACGATGTAGCGAAAGTGACCGATTTCTTACGCGCACAGCGCGCACCAGAATATAATAAGGAAGTTATTGCGCAGGCTGTACAGATTAAAGGTATGGGTCCGTCTGATGGTGGTGCGATTGGGGATCTTGGACGCCGCTATGATCCGAACGATCCGATTGTACGCAAAGCGATTGAAGTTACCTTGCGTAATGGTAAGTTCTCGACGGCGAGCTTGCAGACTTGGTTAGGGAAGGGTCATGGCTTCGTGTCTGGCTTAGCGATTTGGCTAGAAGAGATTGGCGTGATTGGTCCAGCGAATGGACATAAACCTCGTGACGTCTTGATCACCTCGATGGAAGAGTTTGATCAGCTGGCGAACGGTGGCGGACAGGATTCTTAAGCTAAGTGATAGTTGTATTATTTAGTAAAGTGTGCTATACTTGCAAAGTATATTAACTCAGTGAGCAGGTGAGAAGAGCCGTGCTTACTTAATCCAAAGGAGTGAAGTAATGAAGAATTACGAGCTTTCGGTTTTGTTTCATCCAGATATGGAGATGAATCTAGAGCCAGCTACCGCCAAGATCAAAGATTTGATCGAAAAGAACGGTGGCAAAATCATTAAAGTTGAGAACGAAGGCAAGAAGCGTTTGGCTTATGCTATCCGTGGTCAAGATTTCGCAGTTTATTGTTACTACGAAGTTGAGCTACCAGCTGATGCGCCAGCTAAGATTGAGAGCGTTCTTAATATTACCGACGAAGTTTTGCGTTTTTTGTTAGTAAAAGTCGACGAGCGTAAGTTGAAGTACGAAGCCAAACAGGCTGCTCGTAAACCACATGGTGAAGACACTGACAATAACGAGGAACAACAATAATGCGGGGTTTTGCAAAAGCGTTTGTTGCTGGTAATATTACCCGTGACCCAGAGATGCGTGCTACGCCAAATGGTTCGCAGGTTGCTAATTTTTCAATTGCAGTAAACCGTGTTTTTAAGGCCACCGATGGCACTCAGCAAGAGCAAGTTTCTTACCTTGAGTGTGTGGCATGGGGCAAAACTGGGGAAACAATTGCACAGTACACCAAGAAAGGTTCGCCAATTTTGGTGATTGGTCGTCTTGAGCAGCGTAGTTGGGAAGACAAGACCACCGGACAAAAACGTTCTCGTACAGAAATCATTGTCGAAGATTTTACTTTCTTGGGCGGTGGTGCTGGTGCTACTGGCGCGAGTGCGGGTGGCAGTGCGCCACGTGCTACAAGCAGTCGTTCAACCAAGAAAGTTGAGGACGATTTCGTACCAGAAGATTTGCCAGAGGACGAAGAAATTAACTTGGACGATATTCCATTTTAGTAAGTGGGGAAGGAGAGAAATATGAGAAAAGTAAAGACTAATCCAAATTTGTATTTTGATTATCGCGATGTAAAAACTTTGCAACGCTATATTGATGTTTACGGTCGAATTGAACCGATTGCAAAGACTGGTTTGACTGCAAAACAACAGCGTCAATTGGCTGTAGCCGTGAAGCGTGCAAGGCACCTAGCTCTATTGCCATTCGTAGCTGAGCGCTAAACAAAGTCAGATATAAAACCAAACGGAGATTCTAGTTGTGTATGGTCCAACTGATTTGAAGAAAAACGTTTTGATTACTTTGGATGGACAGCCTTACAAAGTAGTCGAATACTCGCAAAAAGTGATGGGGCGTGGCGGTTCGATTGTAAACGTCAAGGTAAAAAACTTAATTACTGGCGCATTATTGCCAAAGACTTTTAAGGGTCAGGAAAAGATTGAGCCAGCTGAAGTCACTACAAAGAAAGTACAGTATCTCTATAAAGATGACGATAAGTTCTACTTTATGGATCCAGAAACTTTTGAACAACATGAGCTTTCTGCCGACCTTGTTGGTGATGCGAAAGATTTTATGCGTGATGGTGACGAAATGGAGATCCAGTTCTATAATGGTACACCGATCAACTTAAGTTTGCCAAAGAATATTTGGTTAGAGGTAACGTACACCGAAACCGCCGTAAAAGGCGACACCACAAGCTCAGTCCAAAAGGATGCTACCTTGGAGACTGGAGTTGTGATTAAGGTTCCAGCGTTCATCAAGACTGGTGATGTTGTGTCGGTAGATACCGAAACTTACGCCTATCGCGAACGTAAAAAATAAGAATACAATATTTGAAGTAGCCACTCGGTATTACTGGGTGGCTACTTTGTGTTATAATATATAGTAATGAAAAAGCAAGATATTGTAGGGCGAGCTGAGTTAAAACTTGCGGAGGCAGTTCAGGCTTTTGGGTATGATTTTCGTGGAAAAAACGTGTTAGATATTGGCTCGTCGACGGGCGGCTTCACCGAGTTGGCTCTAAGGCTTGGCGCGAACAAGGTTTACTCTGTAGAAAAAGGTACTAAGCAAATGAAAGCTCCTCTGCGTTTTGATCCACGTATCGTTCTCATGGAGAAAACTGACATTTTTGAGGTAGGGAAGGATCAGCTTATACAGATACCAGAGGAAATTAACACGATTTTGGCAGACGTATCCTTCGTTAGTCTGGCCAAAGTTTTGCGACATGCCAAGATGGCACTTGCAGGTTCGAATACAGATTTTCTTGTTATGTTAAAACCACAGTTCGAAGCTTATTCAGGACAGCTTGTAAATGGAGTAGTTAAAAACGAGCGCATGCGTCGAGATATCATCCAAAACTTCGAACGGTGGCTTACTAAAAACGGTTTCCTAATTCTCAAGAAACGCGATAATGAATTGACTGGCAAGAATGGTAATCGCGAACGTTTCTATTTTCTGAGATTAGCAAGGTCGAATTAAGAAGAAGTAGCGACGCAGCGTATGGAGAGGCCGTCATAGCGACTACTGGTGTCGGCTGGGGCGACATTGGAGTTATCAATCCAAAGGGTGTATGTGCGCCGACTATCATCGGAGTAGACGGTACGCGACCAATAATTGCCGTTGGAATCAGGACGGTTAAGCTTACCATCCCAGACACCCCCGGCATAAGGGAAGTTGTAGGGAGCAGAGCGGATCTTAGTAGAACCAGCAGCGTTGTTAGTAATGCCAGCGGCACTAGTAAAACAGAAGATCCCCGCCTCTCTAGACACCCTCTAGC
>RYWJ01000021.1 GCA_003979185.1 Candidatus Saccharimonadota bacterium
CACCCTTAACCCATATACTATTTAGGTAGTAGCGACGCAGCGTATGGAGAAGCCAATGTAACGATAGTAGCTGTCGGCCGGGAGGACATCGGAGCTATCGAAGAACAGGCGGTACGCGCTGGTACTGGAGAAGGCAGTACGCGCCCAGTAGTAACCCCAAGAGCCGACACTGCCAAGAGAGCTATCGTTGACGTACCCGGCATAAGGGAAGTTGTAGGGCTATGATTCCCTATCTTATATTTGGACTATCATTCCCTTGTCTATGTGGAGTATACCATTAGCGGTTGTAGATAGTGTTGTAAAAAATACAAGTTTTTTGCCATCTTTATTCCCTGTTATGCTCAAAAAATAAGCATAATAGGGATTGACTTTTTATTATACTTATGCTACAATGGAAGTATTGGATATTGGGTTGCGAGTGGGCACGTGACGCCGGTATTCGGGTACCTTAGGGAACGTTATTAGTGCGGTTCTTAAGTATAATATTAGGAAATGAAATTTTGGGCTGGTGTATGTTACTTAAGCTAATTTTTGGTAGTAGTGACAAGGTTTTTCACGTGAGTATTTTACGTTAAAATAGGGAATTACCGCATCAGAAGCGAATCGTACTCGCACAATTTGAATCTGTTACCATGCGAAATGATGGGCGTTTTTGATGTGAAAGTATCATAGTGGACTTTCACACGATAAAATGGTCTAGTTTTGTAAGGTTGTTGTTGCTAAAAAACAGGCATTGTTGTTTAATTTGATAAAAAGTTGTGAGCGCCAGGGAAGCTGGCGATTTTTGTTGTTATGGAATAAGTTGAGGTATTACTGTACCGCGGTTATGGTGTTTTCTCCCAACTCCTATTCTTCCGGATAGATCAAGGATAGTATTAAATCACACCCAGCCTATCCCTAAAGCTTGTCCGCAGTTTACGAACGAGAATATCTTAGAATATAATATACAAAACGTTGCGCATGCTCCTCCAACTCCTGTTACTTCCGATAGACTAAAAGAGCATTGAAAGCTTCAATGCGAGGAATGAACGACCCTGTGAAGACAGGCGTCGGAATGGGTCTATCCGGAAGAATAGGAGTTGGAGAACATCTCCCTCACTCACCCTTAACCCATATACTATTTAGGTAGTAGCGACGCAGCGTATGGGGAAGCCGGCATATCGGCTATCATGAGGATCAGTGCTAATACGCGGTTGTACTCCGACTGAGGTATTTATAAAGCGCAGGTAGTGCGCCCCATATGAATTGCTAGCATACACAGTACGTGACCAATATCTGCCATTGGAACCGACAAAATACAGTGAACTATTGAAGACGGCCCCGGCATAAGGGAAGCGGTGATCAAGAGCTAAGTTTTCGGATTTCAGGGGTCTTGACGAGGTAGTATTTTGCGGCATTAAAAAGCCCCCTTGCGGGGCGGGGAAATAGAAGGTGCTTTTATCTGAGGGGGCAACGAAGTGGTTTTGCCATTGCCTTTTCGTATGTCTTGATAGAAGTATTGCGTTGGCCCGGTCCGGTCAGTATCTTCTCATATACTGTGCGGCTGAGGATTGTGCCATCGCGCATCTGACCATTCACCGTTAGACGTAAGCCCTTTTGGCGACTTCTCTTCGTTCTTCTCTGGTGACCATAATGGTCGCCGTGGTTCCTAATAGTTCTAGACATTGAAGATATGCCTCCTTATTGATCTATTTTTTCATGCGGAAGACTTTAAGCACCTCCCTTCTTTTGTAAAGAACTTTAGCTTATGGTTTGCTAGATTTTCATATCTTTCCCATCAAAATCCAGATTAAACTGGATGATAGTAGGATTATTTTAACAGAACCTGTATATAAAGTCAAGATTTATTGTCACTACAATAGGAATAAGCTTGTCGACTATCCGAAAGTTCGATATAATAGATTTGTCGAAATCAGTTAGGATATGTAAAAGAACCAGTTTTGCTGTGTCGTCAGATGAAAACGGCATCGCAAGTAGGTATTTGATGAGCACAGAGCTTCTCAAGTCCTAGCTGGTTTCGACGCCCTTGCGGTGTCGTTTTTGTTTGTGACCTACCTCAAGGGTGTTAATACCTAAAAGGAGGGCGTAATGCTGATCAAAAATCATAGTAAACCTAATTTTGCTTGGAAGAAACGGCAAGATAGTGCTATTATTCCTCTACTTAGCATAATGACCCTCTTTTTACTTGGATTTAATGGTTTTTCTCCCAATAGATCAGAGGCCTCGGCAAATAGCGCCGATCTTGAGGGATTTTCCTATGAGTCCGCTGCAGATGATGCCGAATCTACGCCAGTTACGTTCCGTGATGCGTCGGCTTCTCTGATTGTTTCTATGAGCTCGCCGGAGCTAGTGCTTGTGTCGCCTGGCGAAGTAGCCTATCGTAAATACAAGGTAGAGGTCATGGCTACCAATATTGAGGCCTATACCTTAAGCATTGCTTCAGTCAATAGCTCAGCGAACCTTAGTTCGGAGGATGGTGCTGGACAATTGACTGGTGCAAATAACAAAACTCCCGCGGAGATGTCAGATAACACCTGGGGTTATAACTGGGGTAGTATAAACTCGGAAGCGGCAACCTATGCTACTTTGCCAACACATGGGAATGGTGCAATTTTGTCGGGTAGCGCAGTGCAGAATAATGCCGTCAGTTTTTCCAAAGACCTTTCTTTTGCGGCGAAGTTTGGTAGGGATATTCCACCAGGGAACTATCATGGTGAAGTGGCATTGAGCTTGGTTGTGACACCGCGCGTTTTGCCTTTTGCCGATATTACAGAGATGCAACAGATGACCGCGCAGATTTGCGCTAATACAAAAATCGGTGATACGGCAGTCTTGATAGACTCGCGTGATAATAACCCCTATAATGTTCGTAAACACGAGGACGGAAATTGTTGGATGACGCAAAATTTGCGCCTTAAAGGCGGAAAGACTTTGATTCCAGCCACCTCTGATGTTAGTGATAATTATACACTTGCAACTTCTATTAACGGGGGCACTACTGACAATGCAGGCGATAATACATTTTCTGCGACCACTGGTGGTGGCGCGGATCAGTCATTCTATCGCACGGATACTGTGGAGGGGAACGGAGTATACTATTCTTGGACGGCGGCGACTGCTGGTACGGGCGAAATCTCTATGACGAGTGGTGATGCTAGTGGCAGTATCTGCCCAAAAGGTTGGAAACTCCCGCCAAATAGTGGCAATGGATCTTATGCGAACCTCACTAAGGCTATTGGCGTGTCTGCCAATAGGGCTGGTAGCGAAAAACTACAGAGTTCAACATACGATTTCCATATGTCAGGATTGGTACTGAATGGTGGTTTATATAATGTGGGCAGCTATGGATACTTTTGGTTAAGAACGGCAGGGGTACAGGAACAGTCTTATCATTTTACTTTACACAGTACAACGTTCTATTTGAACGACCTGTATCAGCGCTACCGAGGTTATTCCGTGCGCTGCGTGGCAGTTGGTAATTGATCTGCTCGTTGATAAGGGCAAGATTTGCAGTTCAAAAATCCCCAGATACTCTGGGGATTTACTATTAGGTCTATAAACCTCTGGCTTTAATCTGAAAACGCCTTTGAAGATGAAGTATACAGTGACTATTTACGGATTTTTCTGACCAGGCGATTAGCATGACGAACCATCTGATAAAGGCGATATTTCACCGGATGAATTGGTAAGTCCCAAGTTCCAGAATAATTCTTAATTTGACCACCAAAGGATTTCTTAAATCGAGTAAAACCATACCAAGGGTGGCTCGGGTCGTCAGAGGTGGTCACGCCCCAGAAGTCAAACTCGTGTGCGCCGGTATTTTTGGCGTCTATGATCATCTGAATTAGGAGAATTGCCCCAATTGCTAATTTGCGGTAATCATCATTGGCGGCGGCGTGTGCATAGTAGCGTATGCCGTCATAATCATAGACTAGGGAAGCAGCGATTGGCTGTTTGTCGATCTCGGAAACATAAAGAGTCGCAAAACCAGACTCCAACTGATTTTTGAGATGCTTTTCGTCCTGAGGTGTAAACTTGTCCCGTTCGGCGACTTGTTGTAGGAGATTGGTAAGAATGGTGATTTCCTCAGGATTTTTAGTGGTACGGATAGAGATACCCTTCTTAGTGTAATTGCGCCAAGCACGAGCTTTGTTTTTCTCCATCCTGTCTATCAGATCGGTCTGCGGGGGCGTCAAGTCCAATACCCAGGTATGGGCCGGTTCGATATCATGAGATTTGACGAGGTCAAGCTTTTTGAGTATGTCGGAGTGAAGCTCGACGGTGGGTTCGATGCGGACGAAGAAAGCTTGTTGCTCTTTGGCTAATTTTTGCAAGGCGCTCAGAGCGTGTTTGAGAGATGATAGCGGTGAATCGGGGTCCAAAGTTGGTCCATAGGGGCAAAAGAGGTAATTGCCAAGCTTCGTGTGGTGCAATATTGCTAAAGCTTGATAGTCTTCTCCTTCGATCCAAAAAGTCTTATAGCCTTCCAGCTCGGTATAGCTTTGCCAATTGCGTGACTGTAACAAATGCGCTCTCATAATTACGGCTATTATAGCATACTTTAGTGCCATTAAAATGACCCCTCCGAAGAGGGGTCAAATGTGTCGATTTCCCGCGGCACACGGGTGAGAAGAGAGAAAAAATAAACAGAGAAAAGTACTCGGTTACTCGGTAAACAACTCGGTGCTGCCATACCGAGCGAAGCAACTGGCTATGGAAGCCCAATCGCTCCGCTCGGCGCTGAGGAATAACTTACTTGGTGATTTGCCTTTTAATTCGTTGCCACGACCCGTGGCTAGCCGGTCCCGATCGTGGCGATCTTGCGCTACTTTGCCTTGAACTGCCCTTAGGTGGGCGTTGCCGCTGTTCGCCTTGCGTTCATGTGAAATATGGCGAAATTCTGATCTCTTGCCCGATATGCAGTCTGCCCCAGCATCTTACGCGTCCGACTCAGCCAAGCGGCTTTCGTCAAACTTGCGCGATTTGCTGAATGTCTCATGTTGATGGATGTGACTGCCACATGAATCCCGAGCGAGGGGCTCAGTGAAGTGGCTGGACTTGGGGAATGGCTATACTCTTGACCCGCTGAAAGGGGCGATACGTGCACGGCACGTACCAGAACGACGCAGCAGAACGCCGCGGCGATCATCATGGCGGGAGTGGGAAGCATAGCTGCGATGAACAGAGCGGCGAGCAATATCGCCATAGCCCTACAGATCAGTCTCATCAGTTCATATGAACCTCCTTTCGAGGTAACACGGGAACGAAGTGACTATTATTCAATTGTCTAGCCATCTGGCCGAGAACTGCTTAGGTAGGACTTGCGCGTATTGGTATCCGAAACTCGGAAATGAGTCGACCATGACCAAACGAGCCCATCACACGAACCTCCTTCTTCTAGACTTAAAGTACACTTCCTGACTTTGGGATGAATAAGCTTCATAACGCATCGATTTGCGTCGATTTGTATTTCAGCCTATCCCCAGTCAAAGAAGCATGTAACAATCTTAACGCCCACTCTAGCTTTTGTCAAGGATTTTTTAGGAAAAATAGCCAAGATTACTTGATGGGGGTGTGCGGTAGAATATTCAGCTTGTATGGATCAACAGCCTGGCTTCCGGCTATAATCTCGTAGTAGGCGGCTGCTCCCACCATGGCGGCATTATCACCAGAAAAGCGTGGCTCTGGAAAAAAGACCTGCAAATCAGCATGAGGATGCCAAAAATCGCTTCTAAGGCTATTTTTAGGGCCTACAAGGGCCTTTTGACGTAAAACCTGGTTCGCACTCACCCCGCCAGCAAAAACCGTAGCACGGGCTTCTGGATGGCCTTCTAGGGCAATTTGCAATTTTTCTAATAATATGTCACAGGCAGTAGCTTGGAATGAAGCTGCAAAATCAGCTCTCTGCTGTCCTGCCAAATGCTTTGCTAACTCGTAAGATGGCGTGGTAATTGGTAGATTGCAATCCGCTTGGACGGCGCGCAAAACGGCGGTTTTGAGTCCAGAGAACGAAAAATCCAGCCCATCGACTTTCGGATGAGGGAACTTATACTTGTTGGAATTACCGTGCTCGGCTACCTTTGCGATACTTGGGCCGCCCGGATAGGGAAGACCGAGAATTTTTGCGATCTTATCAAAACATTCACCCACTGCATCATCGCGCGTCGTGCCAATAATCTCAAATTTGTTATGTTCTGGCATGTAGATGATTTGCGTATGACCGCCAGAGATTACTAGTGCCATGAGTGGGAAATTTGGTAGAGTAGTGTGGTCTTGATTAATATCATCATGAAGCCAATTAGAATAGATATGCGACTTGAGATGATGCACGGCGTAAAGAGGCTTGTGCCAGAGGATCGCCAGAGTGCGTGCCGTTAGCGTACCGATTAAGAGTGAACCCAGTAGCCCAGGTGCGTAAGTCACAGCAATGCAATCGATATCATCTTTAGCCAATCCAGCGTCGTCAAGAGCCTGATGGATTACTGGCAAGATGGCTTCTAGGTGCGAACGTGCAGCGACTTCTGGAATTACACCCCCATAAGCCGCGAAAATATCAATTTGTGAAACAACTACATTGCTCAGAATTTTAGCCTCATCACCGATGACGGCGGCTGCGGTCTCATCGCAAGAAGTTTCAATTGCCAGAATATTCATGATATTATCATAGCATATTTCTTACTCTTGTGCAAAGTTGAGTTGTCCACCCGGCTTCTTCTATTGTTTTTTACCTCATTTTTATTTATAATTAGTATAATTACAGCTAGCAATATAAGGAGGTTTATGCAGCAAAATAATACGAAGTCTTCGGTGACTGCTGGCATTCTGGGAGTTTTCTTAGGTGCATTTGGTGGTCATGATTGGTATCTTGGTAATACGAAAAAAGCGATCGCGCACGTTGCGCTTTGTGTCGGTGGTCTACTCCTTTTGATGGTGGGGGTGATTTTGATGAGTATCTCTGATAATATTCCACTGCTCAGGACTTTGTTTGTCTGCCTAGTAGTAGCAGCTTACGTGATCATTATTGGTAATGGTGTGTGGGGCTTTATTGAAGGGGTGGTGATTATCGCACAAGGTGATGCCGGTCTGGCTGCTAAGGGTTATAAAGTTGCCGCTCAGGCTACCACTACAATGCAGACGAATACTCCAGTCGTCGCTGCTGATGACGCTAAATTAACCTCAGATAATAGTGCTACGAACGTAGTTCAAAGTGATGTAAATGCGGAGGAAAAGTCACCTTTGGCTAATATCTTGACAGCAACACCAGCTAGCGATTCTATTATGCCAAATACTGTAACGATGAATACACAAAATTCTGTTGTGACGGAAGTGAAAGCTCCAGAGTCAAATCTCGCCCCAGTAGCTGCTCCCGAGACGAAGCTAGTCGAACCTAGTTCGACCACTACTGCTCAAACTGCCCCGGTTGTTCCAACTAGTCCCGTTGCTGATGCAACTACTGTGGCTGAGCCAAAACCAGCAGAGAGCGATGCTAATCCAGTTCCAGTCGCAGCCCCTACTGCTACTCCAGCTGACAACTCGGTTTCTGAAGCCACTTCTGCACCAAATCCGGTAGCCCCAAATCCAGCCAATGTACCTGCGACTCCAACCGACGCTCCAAAAGTATAACTTTTATGCCAAAGTGAGCAAAAATCCCCGCAAAACGGGGATTTTCTTATTATTAGCCAGCTAATCTTATGCTGATCTTTTTACTTCGTAGTGGTAGTTACTTTCGGTTAGCTTTGATTTCTTGCAAGAGTTCTTGGGTTACCTTAATATCTTCAAAATCATGCGCTCCATCAGCCCTCAGGATGGTTTTTTCATGGCCTTTACCCAGAATTAATACCAGATCACCCGCTGTAGCCATTTTGAGAGCTTGCCTGATAGCCTCACGACGGTCGAGCTGCATAAAGAGATCTTGATCGAGTTTCTTACCCATTTTCTTGGCACCGAGGATGAATTGTTTGGCGATCTTCTCGGGATCTTCGTCCCGAGAGTCATCTTCAGTAATAATTACAATATCGCTATATTTCCCCAACACTTCACCACGAATGATGCGCGTAGACTCATCGCGTCGCCCTGCTCCACCATGCACAGAAATAACCTTGCGCGCCTTATCCTGCTGAGCGACAGATAGGAAGACTTTCTCCAGTGCATCAGGAGTGTGGGCATAATCCACAATAACCTCAAAATCTTGTCCAGCTTTGATTTGGTTCATGCGACCCTCGACTGATTCAAGTGCGTAGATGCCTTGGCTAATCTGCTGATTGCTCAGCCCAAGACGTTTACCGACAGCGACGGCTGCTAGGGAGTTATAAACGTTAAATTTGCCAGGAATTTGAGTTTTGATGTGGATGATGTTAGAATACTGCTTTTCGGAAGACTCGGCGTCGATTGTGTGTGGAGGGTGATTTTGGCCAGATAACCCCTCCTGCTCAGCAAGAGGAGCTTTATCAACTAATATATCATGGCATGAATATTCTACACCAGATGAAGACAGCTTTATGTCCTTAGCACGGTAGTTTCCCGCCTCAATACCGTATGTGAATATATCACCAGACGAATAAATTTTTGTAAAGTATTTCGCATTTGGGTCATCGGCATTCACGATACCGTATTTAGATTTTTTGAACAATTTTAGTTTGGCATTGCGATAATTGGCGAAAGTTTTGTGGTAGTCTAGATGCTCGTGAGTGAGATTAGTAAAAACCGCGATTTCGATTGGTACGCCAAGAATACGATGTTGTGCTAGTGCGTGAGAAGTCACCTCGAGAACCATAAATTCCGCTCCAGCATCAGCGATTGCGCGCATACGTTGATTAAGAATATCTACGCGCTCAGTAGTCATATGCTCGTATTGCTTGTGCAGCTTGGTGGCGTCAAGAGTACTACTATCTGAGGATTGGTTGGAAAGGTTGTTGTTGCTATGATCTGATTTGAGTGGAGCAGCCTTGTGATCGCCTCCCACTCCGCCCCAAGCAACAGTGGTAAGTAGGCCAGTTTTGTACCCAGCCTCATTGAGCATTTTCCAAATCATGAAAGAAGTGGTAGTCTTGCCGTTTGTACCTGTTACACCGATGACACGTATTTTTTTGGCAGGAAAATGATACCTATTCGCGGCAGAAATGGCCTGGAGCCAGTGCCAAGGTAATACTAAATCATTATAAAACGGTAATTTTTCTACACTCGATTTGAAACCCATATTAAGTCTTATTATACACCAAAGCTCTGGGTCGGCTAATTTCTATAATAAAACTTAATTTTTGGCACTCTACTATTGCAAGTGCCAAAAGTCTGTGCTATGATAGAGGTACGAAAGGAGAAGAAATGCAACTAAAACCTTTACAGGATCGGGTGGTAGCAACCATTGAACAACCGCTAGAAACGACTAAATCGGGTATTTTGCTGGGCGAAGCGAAAGAAAAGCCAGCTTATGCCGTGGTGGAGTCGGTAGGTCCAGACGTTAAAACCGTCAAAAAGGGCGATAAGATCGTATATAAAGCCTATTCCACAACTGACGTGAAAGTTGATGAGAAAGATTATATCATTATCAAGGAAGAGGACATTTTAGCGACTTTATAATTTTCTAAACCTGAGCGAGTTATGAACGCACAAGGTGGGGAATTAAACGCCGTTGCAATTTAAGAATCAGAAATTAGAGAGTGTATCTTGAGTAGAGAAAGGAGTAAAATGAAGAAGATTTTTTATGCTGATGCAGCTAGAGATAAGATTCTTTCTGGTGCTAAGCAGTTATATGATGCTGTCAAAGTAACATTTGGCCCAAAAGGTCAAAATGTAGTGATTGAGAAGTCTTACGGCGGTCCGACCATCACGCATGACGGTGTAACGGTGGCGGAAGCAGTAGACTTGGGGGCAACAGATGAGAATCTTGGCGAACAAATCGGTGCCAAGCTCATTAAACAAGCAGCACAAAAACTCAATAAAGTTGCGGGTGACGGCACAACGACGGTCACAGTTTTAACCTATAATATTTTGAGCGAAGCCAATAAGTTGATTGCGGCAGGGGTCAATCCGATGGAGCTACGCAAGGGCATCGAGGATGCCGGAGCGGAGATTATTAAAGGCATTGAGAAGACTGCCGAGCAAATCGAAGGTAACGACAAGAAGGTGGCTGAGGTCGCGAGTATTTCTGCTGGTGATCACGAAATCGGTCAGTTGATCGCTGATGTAATTAGCAAGATCGGCAAAGATGGTGTCGTGACCGTAGAACAGGGTCAGGGTCTAGAAATGGAGCAGGAGATTGTCGAGGGCTTTACTTATGACAAAGGCTTCTCTTCGCCATTCTTCGTGACGGATGTAAACCGTCAAGAAGCCGTCTTCGAGAAGCCATTGGTCTTAGTAACCGATAAAAAAATCTCAAGCGCACAAGAGTTGCTCCCAATTCTTGAGCAATGTGCGCAGGCTGGTCGCAAAGACCTAGTGATTATCGCTGAGGAAGTTGAAGGTGAAGCGCTTTCGGTTTTGGTGCTAAACAAGCTCAAGGGTGTATTTAATACTTTGGTCCTTAAAGCGCCATCCTTTGGTGATCGTCGTAAAGAGATCATGGAGGATATTGCTATCCTGACTGATGCGACGGTGGTTTCCGCTGATAAAGGCATGAAACTTGAAGAAGTCGGTATGGAGGTATTGGGATCTTGTGGTAAGGTCATTGCCACAAAAGATGAAACTACTATCATCAAGGGCACTGGCAATAAGAAAGCTGTCGAGGAGCGGATTGCGTTGATCCAGTCGCAAGCAAAGTTAGAAAAGTCCGACTATGCTCGTGAAGAGCTAGAAAAACGTGCCGCCGCCCTTCTTGGCAAAGTAGCAGTGATTAAGGTCGGTGGTGCTTCCGAAACCGAAATCGACGAAAAGAAATTCCGGGTTGATGATGCTGTTGCCGCAACTAAAGCCGCCTTGGCCGAAGGTATCGTGACTGGTGGTGGTGTCACCTTGGTTGAGCTGGCAAATAAGCTAAAAGATGATAATGATGGCGCAAAGATTGTCAAGCGTGCACTCAAGGCTCCGTTTGTACATATTATGGAAAATGCTGGTCTGAACTCGCAAGCTTTATTGGCGGAAGTTGAGAAAGCTAAGTCTGGCTTTGGTATTAATGTCATGGAGCCAGAAAAAGGCTTGATTGACCTGAAAAAAGCTGGCGTTATTGATCCAGCTAAAGTTACCAAGGAAGCAGTGCAAAGTGCAACCAGTATCGCCGCAACGGCGATTACTATGGGCGCTTTGATTGTAGATGTACCAGAGAAGCAAGCACCAGCGGCTCCTGACATGGGTGGCATGTACTAAAATATTGGCGCTAGTGCAAGAAAGAGCCTCGGTTGGGGCTCTTTTTGCTGGTTTTTAGAATTGGATCGATAAGCTTTACGATATAGTGAATAGTGAAATAGTAGTTGACATTATATAAGCTAGATGTTAGTATAAGATTAGCAAAAACTACTGTACCTTATAAAAATGAGAAAGAGGGGGAATCCATGCAGACTAATTTGGCAAATGTAGCTTTCCGTAGGCACTTAACCCAGTTTGGCAGGACATGCGTGGTAGCCTTGGTGATGATACTTGTCGTCACGGCTTTTAATGAGTTTAAAGGCTACAAAGTTTTCCGGATTGGCGACGATGACTATCGTATTGAGGTCACAATGGATCGTCAGCGAGCCAGTGAGTTGATGAGGCGAATGCACAATAATCTACAGTCAGAGTGTTCCATCCGCGCGATCTGCCTTCCTAATGGCTTTCTGCACTCAGTCATCGTGAGCTATGAGGAAGTGTGGGAATTCTGGGAAAGTGGGGAAGAAAGTACCACTGTCATCAGATACTGGCGTGCGGCAGAGCATCCTAGCATCGAGTATGAAGAGGGTAGTCAAATCTATATCGCTGAGATAGAAATTAGCTACCAGCAGATCGAACGGGCTATTGCATCAGCAAAAGCTGAGCACACCGACGACTACTTCGTGCGTGGCGGTATTAACTTGCCGAATGGCAAACAGGGGGTATGTCGCTTGAGCCTGCGCGAGCTGGAGAATTACCGGCGTACCATGCATGTGTGGGGTGCTAAGCGTGTCCTGATTCCTTTTGCCTGGAGCCTAGATAATCTTACATTGCCAGTCGGATTCTCTAGGGTAATGTAAAAGCTTTCTCTTCTAGCCCCTCCTTCGGGAGGGGCTTTAGCTAGCCTACAACTTCCCTTATGCCGGGTACGTCGACAGTGGTTCGCTGCATGATATTGGTTCCTTCGGCTATTATTGGTTACGCACCGCCAACTCTTCTAACATTGTGTACCGCCTATACTTCAATAGCTCCAATGTTGTTCCAGCCGACAGCAACGGACTTCGGTACAGTGGCCGCTCCATACGCTGCGTCGCTACTACCTAAATAGTATATGGGTTAAGGGTGGTGAGAGGATAGGAACTTGCAATTTTTTTGGCTATGCTATAAAATGAGAGCGTAAAGACGAAATCAAGTTAGATAGAATAAACGCCATCGAGATTAGGCTTTTGTTGTATCAAAGTATCTAAATAGCACCATGAGTGTTAGGCTTTGGTATAACTATTGGAGTCTGACTTGGTTTCGTCGCCACTCGTGGTGCTATTTTTATAGGTAGGCTCTCCGAGCGGTGACGAATTAAAAGGAGGGCTAGATGCTTAGCAAAGATAAGATACCAAGATGTAAGTATTATGG
>RYWJ01000001.1 GCA_003979185.1 Candidatus Saccharimonadota bacterium
TTTTCATTAATATCTCCCATTAAGTTTTCTACTCTTAGTTGGTATTATATAACACCAACCAGCTCATGTCTAGGCAATTTTTATAGAATTTTAATGCACAGTCTTGAGTACAAATGCCACAATGACATAAGCTAATAGCGACACAATCAAGCCAGCCACTCCGTAGATAATGATATTTTTACCTTTATTAACTTTAGAGGAATCACCCTGAGAAGTCATATAAGTAAAGCCACCATAGATAATCACTCCAACAGCGACTATTCCCAAGAGACTTAATACGATTTCGATTACGTTATTAATCACCGTATCGGCGGTAGTAGTCGTACCACACCCCGCAGCATCCAAAACTTCCTGCGGCACATCTGGCATTGAACAAATATCGTCATCCGCCCAAGCTAGCTGATTCACGCCAAAGCTGAACATGACTGCCATAATAGCCGCAAAAATACATAAAACTTTTTTCATTAGATTGCTCCTCCTATCGAACTCACTACAAAATTCGTAATCACAGCCGCCGCTATTACGATAATCAAACCCACGATAGAGAAGATAATACTATGTGTAGCCTTGCTAATCTTGCCAGGATCGCCCGTCGCCAACATATAATCAACGCCACTTTTAATAATAAAGATCACCGCAACTAGACCAGCCATCAGGTATGCCCACGAGAAGATATTGGCAACTTTTTCTTGAGTAAATTCACCCTGCTCCCAGCCACCGCTCGTATTAATATCAAGAATATTAATAACCGTATTAACAATCACCGATGCACCAATCGCAATCACAACACCGATAATCGCTGAGGTCAAGGTCTTCTTACCTTTAGCCGCCTTGCCAGGATCGCCTTGTGACATCATATAGAGGTAACCTCCGTAGATCACCATTGCTACCGCAATATAACCAATCGCCAATGTTAAATCAAAAATCACATTCAGGACAATACGCCATACAAACTGCGTAAGGGCTTGTTCATCGCCTTTATTGATTGTCTTGATTTCTCCCCCCTCACATAAACCATCGTACCAAGGTTTGAACCCTAAGAAATCGCCACCGCAAGAATTCGTGCTCGTAACACTTGGCCCCTCATCTTCGGCAGTCGCCCATGCTGATTGTGTCCCGAACCCCAACGTAGCACTAGCAATTAAAACTGTTCCAATTATACCAAAAAGCTTCCATTTCATAGCCCTATCTTAGCATTATTTCTCGAAAAATCCAAGGTCAAGGGAAGAAAATGGCGATATTGAGCTAATTCTGAGCAATTTAGCCAAAAACTCTTGACTAAAAAGCTTATGTGTGATATAATGAAAGTATACCCATCAGGTGGGTGAGTTGAGAAATTGATTATGAAAAGTTTGTTTAGTAAAATAACAGCGACCATTTTGCTAGTGCTTAGCGTGGTTTTTTGTGATTTGGCAATCGTGCCAGCTCCTGTTTTTGCCGAAGAAGACGATTTTGTTCCAGGCACCTCTGAGGAACGTGTAGATCCAATTGAGAATCCAGATACCACACCAAAAGATGACTCAGAGGACAACACTACTCAAAATCCTGACGATAGTACCGATGATGAGGAATTCATACCAGGCGTTTCCACTCAGCCTGTAGATCCGATCGAGAATCCTGATACAACCCCAGACGAAACTACTGATGGAAATGACGAGGACGCAGAAAGCACCAATATCTGTACTGAAGAAGCGGGGAATCTTGGATGGATTATTTGTCCATCGACAGGTGTAATCGCAAAAATCACCGATCAACTATACAACTTAATTAGCGATTTTCTGGTGGTTGAACCGCTTACGATGGATGGCACCTCGCCGATCTACCAAGTTTGGAAATATGCACGTAGTCTCACAAATATTGTTTTTGTGATTTTTTTGGTAATTATTATTTACTCACAGTTAACTGGCTTAGGATTGAATAATTATAGCGTAAAACGCACACTACCACGCTTGATTATCACTGTTATTTTGGTAAACTTAAGCTTCTTGATCTGTTCTCTAGCCGTGGATGTCAGTAATATTCTTGGTGCCAGTTTGCGTAATACTTTTGTTAGCATTCAGGAATCACTGATTACATCTGGAGTCGACCTAGCTAGCGCTAATATATCTATTTCAAGCGTTCTAACCGCAGTTGTTAGCGGCGGTACAATTGCCGGCTTTGTCATTAGCGCAACTGGTGCATCTTTCTGGATGCTAGTGCCATTATTGGTGAGTGGGTTGATCGCAGTTGCCACTGGTTTAATCACGGTAGCTACCCGCCAAGCAGTCATTGCACTCCTCATCATGATCGCACCACTCGCTTTTGTCCTGTACCTACTACCAAATACCGAAAAATGGTTTACACAATGGAAGAACCTGCTCACCCGTATGTTAGTATTCTTCCCAATGTTTAGTCTACTCTTCGGAGCGTCACAGTTAACTGGCCTAGCCCTCATCGCATCGGCTTCCAATTCGTTTGGCATCATTCTTGGTGTAGCGGTGCAGATCTTACCATTATTCCTATCCTGGTCACTCATGAAGATGTCTGGTACCTTCCTCAGCACCATCAACAGTGGACTACGCAAAGCCCTCTCCCCACTACAACGTGCCACTTCTTCCTATGCAAACGAGCATGCCGAGCAATTCCGCCAAAATCATATCAGCAAGTCAGAAGCCTCTGGTGCAAGGCTCCGTCGCTATCTAGATTCCCGCCGAGCATTGCGCCTCGAGGACACTAAGAATTCTACCGACATTCGCACAAATCGCGCTCTCGAACGCGCCTATACCACCATGTCTTCTATAGTGGGACGCGATGATCAGGGTAACACGGTCTGGACTAAAACTCCAAACCGCTACGCTCGCAACGCGAAGACTGCCAGCTACTACGCTACACTGTCTAGCACAGCAAGTCTCGCCCATAAAAACACCATGACTGCCTATGGTCGACATTTTGAGGACAAGATGGCTCAAAGCATTAGCGATCAACATGCTGAGGCCTTCCTCGATTCTATGGCACAGCAATTCTTGGCTACCAATGAAGCTCAAGCAGATCAGGATTATCTATTGAGTCGTTATCTGGGTGCAAAAAAGAACCTCGTCAATAATACCTATGAATACAACCGATTAATTAAGGGCGCTGCCGGTGGTCTTGGACACACTGGCGAGACCTCCATTATGGGTCAGGTTATCGTCGGCAACTCCACAATCGAAAATCGTCGTCGTACCGAAGGTCGTATCATGATCAATAAATTCGGTATGGAAAAACACAAGCAAGAATTGCGTGGCATGGCTTTTGATATTGATAAAATGAATGATAATGGCTACGAGGTAGATGAATATAACAACCCTATCGAAGATGACCAATATAACCTCTTACCTAGTAAAGCCCACACTCCATGGCAACGTTACATTGCTGTCAATGCTCACGGTAAGGAAATTACCAAAGAAGAATACGATGCTCTCAGCGAGGAAGAACGCAGGAAATGGACCAAAGTGCGTTACTTTGACATTACTGATGACGCAGGGAATCATGTACAGCGCGTGTTTGAAGACGATGCTGGTTACATGAAAGAGCTGCTTGCTGATGATGTCTTTATTGCCGATCCAATCGTGCGACGCTTTACTACACAGATTGGCGTAGCACAAAACGAGAACGAGAAAGATGGTATCTTGCGCAGATATCATAGCACTATCCGAACCGCCGTCGATAATAGTGGGTTTAAGAAGGGCCATGGTGCCGGCTATACACAAATGTATACATCAACAGCCAATGCCGGATTGATTCGCAACATGACACATCATAACATTCTTTTGTTACAAAGCTTTTCTGCCTCATCTAAGCCAGGTGATTTCGCCCAACAGGATGCTTTCTTCATTGAAGAGTTAGAAAATTTAATGGCGACCGCTAAGAATCCTGAGCTATTTAGTCATTACTTTACGGATGAAGGTATTCAGACCGCCACCACCAATAACGGCGTGCCGATTAACGGTCTGAAACTGGTTTACGATAAAGACACCAAGCAACCTAAGTGGGAAGAGGTAAATTATCGAGATCTGGAGCAACTCGACCATTCTCCACTTGAGGAAGATAGGAAAGAGGCTTTGGAGTGCCGCAAGAATTATATTAAGCACAAGGTGATTCCTAAAGCTATTGCTACCGCATTTAGTGACCTTGAACGCAAACTATCACCTGAAGCCGTCAACTCGTTGAAGCCAGGAGCAAAGAAAGCACTAGATAAGTTACGTAACGAGCTGTCAGATATCGTAATCATGAACCTTGATGAGAGTATTCCATTCACAGAACGTCCAGATGGCAACAATAACCTTGCCGCTGTACCTGATACAAACAGTATGAATCAGGGCGTTAAAGAAACGCAAAGATATATTAAGGAAACCTACGGACAAGTATCCGCCGAAAGACCTTCAGTGACCACAATTGGTCAATCTGCCCGCAATAGCATTAATAGCTTTAACCAAAAACTTCAGCGCAGCCAAGAAGCCGATGAACGTATTCGTAAACACGAAGATACTATGGAAATACTTAATACGTTCGAAGAATACTATATGAATGCCAAGAACGGGGGTAGTTTACACATTTTCTGCCAAGACATAGCAGCACTCTTTAGCGAACGACGTATTTTGAGCGAGTGGCGAGATGAATGTAATCGTATTCTGCAAGAATATCTTACTATCATAAATACAGACTTTATCCGGAGCATTACCGACTTTAACGCTGAATCAGAGCAAATCGACAACCTTTATGCCGAAATCAGTAACCTGCTTTACACAATTGTAAACCAATCATAATATTCTTTGTCGAGACTAAAAGCTTCCCAAAATCTTCTAAATTCTGCTAGCAAACTTGTTTGCCATGTTATATAATAGTGACATGGCTACATACAAAGTTCCGCAAGACGTTGAGGCGGACGATAAGTTATTGGGACCATTCACTTTTCGACAGTTCATCTACTTGATGATTGTGTTCGGTCTACTCATGCTAGCGGTGGGATTGTTCCAAATTTATCCTATTTTGGCAGTGATTCCTGTGCCGTTTGCATTGTTTTTTGGCGTTCTAGCATTACCTATTAAAAAGGATCAGCCTATGGAAACGTATTTGGCGGCCTTGTGGTCATTTTATACTAAACCAAATAAGCGTTACTGGATGCCAGGCCAGAGTAACTCTACTATTCTGATTACCGCACCAAAGAAAGTTGAAGCACCTCGTGCACGCAATCTGTCTTCTGATGAGGCTGGTCGGCGATTGTCTTTCTTGGCGGATGTGGTGGATTCTGAAGGTCAAGCCATTAAGAATGCTAGCACTACCATGAAGGACGAGTTTTACGCCGAGGCCTACAACACAACCGATATGTTTGATCGACGAGATAATTTTAACCTTAACAATATGATGACTCAGGAGCAAGGTGAGCGTCGCGCTGCAGTTGTAGATCAAATGCGCAACGCCATTGCACAATCTGATTATAACTACGAGGCTCGCAATGCCAACCAAGGAATGCTGCAACTACCAGGACAACGCGTCTTACAGCCGCGCAGTGGATATAACAACTCTGGTAGTGATTTTACTCCGTCTGGCGCACCAGCCACATTGTCTGGGTTCGAGTCGCCAGTCGTAGTGCAGCCAGTCCTACCTACGACTAATAATCAAACTGATTTGGATTTAGCTAACCCAGAACTCGTTCAGCAACAGATGAATGCTTTAGCGAACCCAGTTGCGACCCCACGCACAGAAAATGTTCAAGAGCAAGCCGATCGTATCCGACGCGAAAATGAAAGTGAAGTTTATGTATCGTTACATTAAGGAGCTAGTGAATGAATCCACAAAATAGTAACTTTGGTCAGAATATGGGGCAACCACAGGGGATACCAATACAACCAAACCAAATGCCTATGCCGCCAATGCAAAATGGGCAAATGCCAATGCCACCAGTTCAACCAATGGGCATGCAGCCTGGTATGCAAGGTCAGTTTGCACAATCAAACTTAGCCCAACAGCAGCTCACTCAGCAGCAGATTCTCCAACAGCAGCAAGCAGCCATGCAAACTGCTAATGCGAATATCGTTACTCCTCCCGCCTTAGAGGGACCTCAAGCCATTGGCTCTCAAGACACTACACCAAAAGTACTAGAAAACCCAATTTCCACCCAGTCTACCTTGCTAATTTCTGAGCTACGTGATGGCGTGGTAATCATGAAGGATGGCTCATTCCGCGCAGTAGTAGCGTGCCAATCAATTAACTTTGACTTAATGTCCGAACAGGAACGAGAGGGCGTCGAATATAGCTATCAAAACTTCCTGAACTCCTTAAACTTTACCGTTCAGATCCTAATTCGCTCGCAACGCGTGGATATCGGACCATACATTGAACGCCTATCAACTATTCGTCGCAATAATGACAATATGTTGCTCGGTGTATTGATGGATGATTATATTAACTTTATTGATATCCTGTCTCAAGAAGCAAACATCATGGATAAATCCTTCTTTATTGTGATTCCATATTATAGCTCTGCTGACGCTGAGGCCTTTGTAAATCAAACTAAAAATCTTTTCAAGACTTTTGGTAAAAAAGCCCCAATCGTTACCAAGATTAATCGCGATACCTATAATAAGGCCATAGATGAACTCAATAACCGTGTTGAGTCAGTGATTTCTGGGCTCTTTCATATTGGTATTCAATCTGTTCGCCTCAACACTCGTGAATTAGCTGAACTTTATTATAACTTCAACAACCCAGATACCGCTGTACGTCAACCATTAGTGGATTTTACCAAGCTAGCCACTACTTATGTAAGCAAAGGAGAGAAACCAAATGGCCAGGAAAGATAAACAATCCAAGCTAACTGCAGCCGAGATTGCCATGCAATCTCAGGCTATTGATGAAGCAGAAATCCAGCAAGCTTTTGAGCAAGGGATCACCACTTTACGCGATTTAATTTCTCCAAGCTCTATCGAAATCCATTCGGGATACTTTCGTCTAGGTACTAAATATGGTCGCACGATTTATATTTATGGCTATCCGCGCACTTTATATACAGGCTGGTTGTCTCCATTAATCAATATCGATGAGGTACTTGATGTTTCGATGTATGTTTATCCAGTCGAAACCACCATCGTGATGAAAAACTTGCGTAAAAAGGTTACTCAGCTAGAGGCTAGCTACAACGTCAATGCTGAGCGCGGAAAAGTTCGCGATCCAGAGATCGAGGCTGCCATTAATGATGCTGAGGAATTACGTGATAAATTACAAGTTGGTGCAGAAAAGTTCTTTCGTTTTGGATTATATATTACACTTTGGGCAGATTCTTTGGATGAGCTCAGCTTCGTGCAACACAAAATCGAAACTATGCTTGGTCAACAAATGGTCTTTTCTAAAGTTGCCAGCTCACAGCAAGAGCAGGGAATGAATAGCACTCTACCACAGTGCACCGACCAACTACAAATCCGTCGTAATATGAATACTGGGGCTATTTCGACCAGCTTTCCGTTTACTTCTGCCGATCTTACTCAGGAAAAGGGTATTCTCTACGGTGTTAATATGCACAATAATGGTCTAGTTATCTTCGACCGTTTTAGTTTAGAGAACGCTAATCTTGTCGTTTTTGCTAAGTCTGGTGCTGGTAAATCTTTCGCTGTGAAGTTGGAGGCTTTACGTTCCATGATGATTGGTGCAGAAATCCTCATTATTGACCCAGAAAACGAGTATCAGAGACTTTGTGATGCGGTGGGTGGTAGTTACATCCGACTTTCGTTGAATTCTGACGTACGTATTAATCCGTTTGATCTACCAAAGGTGGTTGATAGCGAAGATGCTAACGACGCCTTGCGTGCCAACTTAGTAACCCTACACGGTCTGTTCCGTCTTATGCTCGGTGGTAATCAAATCGCCGCTAATGGTCAGGTTGTACCAGCCCTTACGGCCAACGAAGAGGCTGATCTCGACCAAGCTTTGATTGATACCTATGCACGTGCCGGTATTACTAGTGACCCAGCCACCCATCAATCTATGCCACCAACTATTATTAATCTTTACGATACACTATTGCATATGGGCGGTACTGGTCCACAGCTAGCGCAACGGTTGCGTAAATATACAACTGGTACCTTTGCTGGTATCTTCTCACAACAATCGAATATCGATATTAACAACCAAATGGTAGTCTTCAATATTCGCGACCTTGAAGATGAATTACGCCCAGTCGCAATGTATATTATTCTTTCACATATTTGGAATATTGTACGCGCAGATCAGCGTCGTCGTTTATTGATCGTTGATGAGGCTTGGCAACTCATGAAATACGATGACTCTGCCAACTTCCTCTTTAGCCTTGCAAAACGCGCCCGCAAATATTATTTGGGACTCACTACTATCACTCAGGATGTTGAGGACTTCATGAGTAGCAAAATGGGTCGCGCGATTGTTGCCAACTCATCAATGCAACTCCTATTAAAACAGAGTGCTTCGGCTGTGGATGTTCTATCAGATGTGTTTAAGCTAACTAGTGAGGAAAAGAAACGCCTTTCCAACTTCCCAGTTGGACACGGTCTTTTCTTTGCAGGCGCCAACCACGTTCATCTACAGATCATTGCCTCAGAAACTGAAGAGTCGTTGATTACCACACGTCCAGGAGATAAACGTTAAATATGTCACCAGAATCCGACCTGAGAAAAGCTGAGAATGATGCGATTGCCAACAAAGAGCCATCGTATTATACTGGCAGTGGTCGCGATCCTTGGGATAGACCAGATTCTCGCAAAGAACCATGGGATGATGCCAACAAGGCACCATGGTACAAGCTGAATGGCAAGAAGAAAGGTGTTGCAGCTTTTATTGTGGCGATTTTACTCTTTGGTGGTCTAGGGATCTTTTTGGGTGGCTCTAACGCATTATTAGCTCCAGCATTAAGTGCTTTGATGACTAGTAATACTCAGACTAGTTATACAAGTTATACCCTGCGCACTAAATGGATTACCAAGAATATGATGGACGATGCTGGTGGTGGCGCCGTTAAAAACGGCTTTACTGGTAAACTCAAATATGCTAATATTCCTACGAAATTCAGGAATCGCCTCAGCAAATATGGTATTGAGGTGTCGGGGAGCGGCAAAAACACCCGATTAAGCTGGAATGGTATAGACAATATTGACGCAGATCAGTTCGTCAAAATGTATAATGATAATCCTCAGTTCCGCGAAGCATACACCAATGCCAAACGTGGGCGCGTGGCAACTTTCTTTGATAATGTGGCGATAAAAATTTACAACAAACTTGGCCTATCTCGTAACTGGTTTGCCAAGTATAAACAGAGTAGTGACGCTGAAGCTGATATGAAAAACTATCGGGGTACTCTAAGTCCTAAGTTTGAAAATAACACTTCAACTATCCGAACTAACGCAGAAACCGAGAAGCCCCGTCCTGATCCTACGGAGCCGGATGGTTTTGCAAAAGATGAAAATGGTAATATTATATACGACAAAGTCACCGAAGTAGAAGGAGGAACCGCTAAGCCCGGAGATGCTGCCGACGCCACCAGCAAGGCGCATGGGCTTGTAGGTAGCCTAGCTAAATCTGCTGCCTCTCTAGGTAGCGGTATTTGTGGCTTGCTAAAAATCGGCAATACAATTGCTATCATGGTGGCAGCCAATGAGATTTATCAATCCATAAATTACTTTATGGGACAAATGGAAAGCATTAGTAAAATGAAGGCTGGCTATGGCGATGAGTCTGCTGTCAATAGCGTCTTAAACTTCCTATCCACTTCCGCCACTACGCAAGTCCCAGACTATGATAAAATTACTGTCAACACTTCATCCCAGACTAGCACTTCGGCCGAAGAAGTTGAGGCAAATCAAAAGGTGGAGACAGGCAGCCCACTTGAAGCACCTACCGTCCAGAATATCCTTGCTAATGCACCAGTAAGTGCTAGCGATACAACCAACTATTCATTAGAAAGATCTATTAAAAAGATGAGTGGAGCAATGTTGTTTAGCGGTGGTGCTAATGCTTTTTGTGCTGGCGTCGATGCGGTGAAGGGAATTATCTCAATCGCCTCAGCTGTAGGTAGTTTTGGTATTTCTATGATTGCTAATTTTGTCTTTGATGCTGTATTTAGTTTTATTGCCGCTTCGGCAGTGACGGCTTTCCTTGGCTTCCTCATCCCAACTATTGCCAGGTCACTTTTCACAAACGTATTTGATAATGCCAAAGGTGTAGTTGCTGGGCACTTACTAGCTCAAGGCGCCAGTGCTGCAAACATGCGCGAAGGGCGTTCGGGTAGTGGACAAAGCCCATCCGGAGAAGCACAGATAAATGCCTTTGTAAAATCCACCCAAGAGGTACTCGCTCTGGAAGCTGAAGTTGATCGTTTACGTTTAAGTCCATTTGACACATCCAATAAGAATACTTTCTTTGGTAGTATCGCTTATAGTTTACTACCAACTATTACCTCCTCTAGTACTACAGGATTAGCATCATTTATCCGATCCGCTAGCACCTCACTTTCATCATTAACCAGCAGCGTCTACGCTGCGACCGAAGGAGTTGACGCCTACCTAACCCACTTTGGTGATTGTCCATTGTTGGATGAGATTGGTGCAAAAGGCGACCTCTATTGCAATCCTATTGTAACTACCGATATGAATACTATCGAAATGAGTCCAGATGATGATACTTTCCAAAAAGTGCTCATGAGTGCTGGTGAGGGCACAGATGGTGTCACCAATTTAACCTGTGAAGATGATGGTAGCTGCAAAGTCAATAAAAACTCCAACTTAGCTAAGTATATTTCGTATTGTGATGGTCGCGACTCACCATTTGGTGTAGTTGATCAAAATATCCTCGGCAATCTCGAAAAAGGTAATACACTAGTCAACTCCACCCCGATCGTTGGTGACGCGGTTGATATTCTGAACGGTTTAGAGAGTACTGAAAATATTCCTTGGGCTACTGGTGAGCGTTGTGGTAACACCACGCAGAATAGCGACTTTTGGCAGAACGAAGGCAGGTATTATCAACGCTATATTGAGGATCAACGTATTCTAGAACAAATGGGTGCCTATGAGGGCTCACAAAATCCAGTCCTAGCCTATGAGGAGGAATTCGAAAAAGAACATCCAACCGATAATACATATATCGGCTACCTTTCTCGCATTTCTGGCCTAACTCCAGAGAATACTGAGACAGTTCTAGCCGCTATTGAATATTACGACTTCGTCAATAGCTACGATGATAGTAACCGTATTGCGTTTGATGGTACTATAACCGATTATAAAAGTGGTGAAGAAGTTATTGCTGAGATTAACAGCAGCATTATCTGGTTTGAAGATGCTAGTTATGTACAAAATCCACTTGAAACCAATACTGTCGCACATCAGCATATTATATACTACGATATACGTAATCGGAGCTACGCTGCCTAATGAAAAGAAAACTAACAACAAGACTACGTATTACTCTACAAAGTGTGCTGTGTGTATTTTTGGCGCTTTTGCTAGCTAATCCGGCTGCTGCCGTCCTATCTGAGGCAACATTAGATTTTTACAACATAAACGGTATATATTACTATAATCCGAGTGGTGCCGGAAACAGTTTTGGCTGTTATAGTGGTGATATCGTGATTGCTGGCACAACTCCTGAGGAAAAGGTTTGGTCTGGGCTAACCAGTTTTATGACACCAGAGCAGGCAGCTGGCACAATGGGCAACATGGCACACGAAGGTAACTATTTTAATCCAGTACAGCATGAAGTTAGCCAAATGAACGCCCTCTGGAATACAGGATTCAATATTATTAATGATAGTAGCAAAGCTTATGGTATTGGCTTAATTCAATGGTCTTTTGGTCGTCGTACTAATCTCCTTCAGTATATAGAAAAGAGTGCCCCACACTTAATTCAATACTTTACACAACCGGAAATATATTCAAAAGGCTACTCAGTCAATGGTAAAGTATTACTAAGTATGGTGGGTGACGCTGTATATGATCAGCTAATTCTAATAGAATTAGAATTCCTAAGGGACGAATTGCAAAACAATAGTAGCTATAGAAAACTTTTTGAGCAACAAACCGTCATAGAAGCAGCTGATTATTTCTTGGAAAGAATCGAAAAACCAGCTGATCCAGAAGCATCCAGAGCAGTACGCCGCGCCGATGCTGAAAAATATTACAATCAACTAAACGGCATCGCACTCACCCCATCAGCCGGAACTGGTTGTTCAAGCTCCGGAACATTGCAGGAACTCACGCTTAAATATGCATGGCCGACATACCATCAAGCTAGTTTCGTCGAGATGATGCCAGATTATGCTACAGCCGTACAACAACAAAAGGCATCTGGAAAGTATGCGGGTGGTATAAATTATCCAGGCGTAGATTGTGGTGGATTTGTAACAATCTTGATGCAAAATAGTGGATTTGAACCAAATTACAATTCCGGTAAAGGCGGAACAACAGCACAAGAGGCATGGGTCAAAAGCCATGGGTGGATTCTCCTTAATGCTTCAGAGGATACGTATATAGAAACCAACATTCTACAACCTGGCGATGTCGCCTTTGTGACTGGTCATACGTTTGTATATGTTGGCAATATACCAGGTTTTGATTCAAATATAGCCTCGGCATCACTTGACGAACGTGCGCCTATGGCTGGACGTGAAAGTTTAACCTATGATAAAGATAGGGGAGAAGTGGTTCGTTGGTATCGTAAAGGTAACGGAGTGGAATAGGATCGTGCAACATAATACAAGTAATCAACGAAATACAATTATCATAGTAACGATTCTCGCTTTGGCGATGAGTGGTATTATAATTTATTCTATAGTGCAACTATTTTTACGCGCTGGCAAGTCTAAAATACTCGTACAATATGCTCCGTTCATATCCAAAGTTGAACTGGGAGAAACGACATTAAAGAATAATGCCGTAAATTATATTAAGCCTGGGGATTATACGATTAAAGTTTCTCTTGATGGTTTTGAGACGCTCACTACTAATGTCACAGTAACAGAAGATTCCAAAAATCTTTTCGGTCAATTAACCCCAAACTCCCCAAAAGGCGAGGAGTTAGTACAAAAATATCAACAGGATTTTCAAATCCTCGATCCCTTATACAGTGCATCATTGATAGAGTCTGGAGATCAAGCTCGTAAACAATGGCCAATTATTAACGAATTACCTGTTAACAACATGCTTTTTACCATAGGTTATAAAACCAATGATCAAGATTTTCAGGTCATTATAGATACAACTAGCACTTATATGAGTGACGCAATTAGCAAAGTAAAATCCTTAGATTACTCAGAAAAGCCATTGGAATCATACGATATAGCTTTCCAAGGATGGGTAAACCCACTAGTAGAGGCTTTTATACCCAATCAAAAAGGTGATCCCTTAGATTTTATTCGTGATGGATATAAGCACTTAGATAATGACTTAGATCTTAACGTCTCCACTGGATCCTATGTAGAATATGGCAACAAAACTTATTATTATACCACAATGACTACTGGATTAGAATCACACTACAACTTAGTAACTTACAAATGCCTACTACGTAAATCCACCACTTGGGAACTCGTTAGTACACCTACACCAATATTAACTACCTATAATACGCCCAATATTCCATTAGAAGTACTTGCTGAAGCAAACAATAATTAGATAAATCGTATATGCATTGCAAAATGGGGAATATTTTTTGCAACAATCTCCACAATTAAAGTACGTTTTTAGAATACCGTTTATTTTATTACTTTTTGTCTTCCCTAATACTTAGCGCTTTATATCTTAAAAACCGAACAACCCGAACACATTACAACACTATACTGCCGTATGTAAATAGCTCACTTTTCCACGGATGTGGAAAACGTGGATAGAAATCCACACACATTATCCGACAACCCTTGTACCAAAAATACAGTATATACTAGTGGCTACATTGAAAGCTGATCAAAAATAAGCACACAAAAATTTAGCCAAAAAAACCAATCGTAAAACAATCAAGAAAAACATGCTAAGTTCAGCTTTAACCCTAACACGGCTATATTAAAACATCAGGAATTCCAACTCTTTTGCGAAACTTTTCCACAGTTACTTATGTCTATCCTGTGGAAAACTTAATCAATTGTGGAAAACTATTTATCCACATACTTTTCCACATATGTTCAACGATATTTTATATAATATATGCTTCATCTACTCGATAAATAGTTGAATGAAGTTTACAATCCACTATTACAAGATAGCTCTCCACTAGCCACACTCGTCAAAATAACTTGATTATCGGTAAAGTTTTTAACCAAACATTGTTGACGGGTATCATCAAGCTCTGAAAATACATCGTCGAGTAGCACTACTGGGCGTTTACCAAGAACTTGCAAAATCATTTCCGCTTCAATAAACTTTAGGGCCAAAACCGACGAGCGCACCTCACCACGGCTTGCTGATCCATTAGCTTTTACTTGGTTAAAAATAAAATCATAATTATCATGGTGTATCCCAAAGCTTGTATGTCCTAGTAGGAAATCACGCTGGAAACTTTGTTCTAATTTGGTTAAAAAATCACTCTCCGTTGTAATTTCACTAATATAATCCAAGCTAACTTCGTCTTCATTATCTGCAATTGAATGATAAACTTCCGTGAAGCGCTGGTTGATCTTTTGCACATATTTTTCTCGAAGCTCTGCAATCTCCGTACCATATTTTACTAATAAAATATCCCAAGAAAATAAATCTTCTGGCCTTACGAATTCCTCCTTAAGGAGTTCATTGCGCTGACGCAAAGCTTTATTATATTTAGCTAAACTACTATTATAATTTTCCGACAATTGACCAAAAACACGGTCAAAATAACTACGTCTACTAGTTGGACTAGCACCAACTAAATGAAGATCATCAGGCTCAAATAATACAATTGGGTACTGAGATTTCTTAAGTAGTCGTCGAGATTTTTTATCTTCAGCCAAAAACTCTTTTTTTTGCCCATCAAAAACTACAACAGTTTTGCGACCATCACAGTACTCTAATTCCACGCGGTAAAACTCTGCCCCACGCCGCACGATCTCTTTATCCACCGCCCGAAAACTTTTTCCACGCATCGCCTCATAAATAGCCTCTAGTATCGAAGTTTTGCCACAACCATTTTCTCCGATAATAGTTGTAGTTTGATCTTGGCACTCCAAAGCAAAGCTCTCGTGGCTCCGGAAATTGTTTAGTTTAATTTTTCGTACTATCATCCAGCTAACTCTTTAGTGGCATCACGATATGAATATAGTCTTGGTTATTCTCACCTCTCATTACTACTGGATCCAGTTTGTTTGAAAAACCAAAGCTGATCTTTTCCTCATTAATTGCATTTAGTGCATCTAATAGGAATCGTGAATTCAAAGTTACTTTACCATCAACCTCTATAGTAGTTTTAATTTCTGAACTATTCTCACCAAGCTCATTGGCAACAGATCCAATCGAAAACGTACCTTTTTCCACACTTGTCCCACAAACTACTGAACCACCAACTTCCTTCGCAAAAAGCGCAGCTAGTTTCGTAACACGTATTAATTCGCTACGGCCAAGCTCTAGGCTAATTTCTGTAGCTTTTGGAATCAGCTGTCTATAATCAGGGAATGAACCATCAATTAATTTCGAAGTAATCTCCACGTCACCTAGACGAAAGCGTACTTGAGTATTATCAAATAATACTTCGATCTGCTCAACTTCTTCACTTAGTGAACGTAAAACTTCTTGCAATGAGCTAGTTGGAATAATTGCAGAAACCTCTGCATCGGTTTTTTTCACTAAACGTCGTTCCGCTAATCTATAACCATCCGTCGCAGCAACATATAAATTACCTTCAAAAGTATTAAAATACACACCAGTCAAGGCTGGTCGAGTAGTATCATTACTAGCTGCCATCATCACTTGAGATAAACCAATTTTAAAGTCTTCTGTTTTAATATTAAATGATACTACCTGATCCTGTTCTAGTTCCGGTAACTCCGGAAAATCATCCGCTAAAGCACCATTAATCATAGAATGACAACTGCCAGCCGTGACATCTACTTTAGTATTTTCTGCTTTGATCTCCACCAATTCGCCGCGTGGCAAATTACTAACAAATTCTGCTATCAATCGTGCTGGTACGGTTACAACCCCATTCTTACTACTTGTTGCCGGTAGAAAACTAACTACTGCCATATCAAGATTTGTTGTGGTTAAACTAACTTTATTATCATCTACACGAATAAGTACGTTGTTTAAAATTGGCAGGGTAGCTCTAGCTCCTGCCGCTACTCGGCTTACGCTATTTAATGCTTTTGAGATTTTTTCTTGTGCAACTTTGATTTCCATAAACCTCCTTAAATGAGTTCCTTATATAAATAATAATAGTAGTAATAGTAAGGTCTGTGGAAACTGTGTAAAACTAGTAAATTACCTCTATTAAACTGTGTGCAAAACCCTTTGTAAAACTTTTCCACCAAAACGTGGAAAACTAGGATTTTTCCCACCAAACTTGTGTAAAACTTGTTTTTCCACACATGGCAAAAAACTTTTCCACGGCTTTCCCACAAATTATCCCACAGATTTTTACACAGCTTTTCCACATTAACCATAAAGCTTCTCCTTGATCTCACTAATTTGGTCGCGCAAATTAAAGTTAAGCTTTAGGTCACCATCAATTTTTTTAATGCCATGCATGACGGTAGTATGATCTTTAACACCGACCTCTAGGGCAATTTTTGGTGTACTCATACCAAGGTCTTTAGAAAGTATATACATAGCGACCTGTCGAGCATTTTTAATATGTGCTACGCGACTTTTTCCACACATTTCTTTTGTCGTAAGTTGATAATATTTTGCAACGCGCTCAACAACCTGTTTTGGAGAAACTGTTTTAGTCCTTGGACTATTGGTTGTGTTGACATACCCTTCATTGATGACTTCTAGTGGTGTCATACCTTTGAAGTCGGCAACCGCTAAAATATGATTAAGCTCGCCTTCCAAGGCACGAATATTGGTCTTTACATTATCGGCAATATACTCGATTGCTTCGTCTTCAATTTCTGCACCACGAAATTCTGCCATAGAGCGTAAAATAGCACAACGATCTTCGAATTGTGGCATCTGTAAATCAAACTCTCCAGATTGGGATAGACGCGAAGCTAGCCGCTCATCGACGGATTTGATTTGGTCTGGCAGGCGATCGGAAGTAACGATAACTTGTTTATTGTTCATGGTTAGTTCGTTAAAGATATCAAAAAACTCAGCCTGAGATGCGTCTTTATTCATGATCATTTGAAAATCATCAATAATTAAGATATCAAGTTTGCGGAACTTTTGACGAAACTCATCACTTTTTTTATTTTGTAAAGACTTAATGAAGTCTGAATAAAAACTAGAGATTGGGGTATATAATACTCGTAACTTCGGATCACGTTTGAGAATTTCATTACCAATTGCTTGGACAAGATGAGTTTTACCAAGGCCAGGGCCGCCGTAAAGGAAGAAAGGATTGTAACGTGTGCCTGGGTGATCAATAACGTTACGAGCCACACTGACAGCCAAGTCATTATTAGTTCCAATAACAAAGTTATCCAAAGTATAACGAGGATTTAATCCGGTTTGTAGGGAACTATTAGTAGAAGATATGGAACGATAATTACTACTAGCTACGTTTGTAACAGATTGTATTTGTGCGGATCCTGAGCGATGGCTAGAGTGGCTTTTAGCCTTGTCTTTAGTGATAATATCGTAGTGTAAATTTTTAATAGAGATATTATTATGTTCAAAAGCATCTTTTATGACGGTAGAATATTTTGATTGTAATTGAGTGCGTTTAAAAACATTAGGCACACCAATAGTAGCAACGTTATTTTCTATAGAAATCAGTTCTGTACCAGTAAACCAAGTAGAGAATTGTTCACGTGGGATAGACTGTTCAACTTCTGCCAGAATGTTTTTCCATATGTCAAACATGACCCCTTGTGACCTCCTTCTTTCTATCTGTATTATAGCAAACTTTAACCGACTTTTCCACAGTTTTTTCATGTAATTTTAACCATTGTATAATAGTTGACCTATAGATAGGGGTGGCTTTTCCACAGCTAAGTAATTAGCCCCAGATTTAATATGTGGAAAACTTCTTGCAAAAAGTGGAAAACTGATGTATACTAGAACAAGATTTGTTAATTATCAAAGCAATAGAGTAATCAGAATTGGAGTAAAATATGCCAAAACGGACATATCAGCCACATAAGCGTCAACGCAAAGTCGAACACGGATTTATGAAGCGCAATAGCACCAAGAATGGTCAAAAGGTTCTCAAGCGTCGTCGGATTAAAGGACGTGCTCGTCTTACAGCATAGTGTAACAAAAACTCCTCAAACGAGGAGTTTTTAGGTGGTTTAGCTTGCATTTATTTCATATTTATGCTAAAATAAAGGTATGTTAGCTCAAAAATACCGCTTCCATTCTCGAGGTGGTGTGCGTTTTGTTTTTCAGAAGGGGAAAACCATCCGTACACCCATTCTGTCATTAGTGTATTTACCAAATAATCGTGGCTATCGCAGAGTTGCAGTGGTAGTATCAAAGAAGATTCTAAAGCTTGCTGTTGGACGTAATCGTATCCGACGCCGAGTTTATGAAGCGATAAGGCTAGAACTAGAAAACTATCAGTCTCCTATGGACTATATTTTTGTGGTGTATAGTAAATCTATTTCTACGATGTCTTTTTTAGAATTACGTAGAATGGTAAAGGATTTAATGGATAGAACTCAAATAGAATATATTTCTGAGAACCCATCGAAGCAGGCCGAATAGAGAATAGGGGTGGCAAAATAGGCTTTATATGGTATAATGGTGATATGTTTGCATTTATTGATATGATTATCGTGCGACCAATCACGAATATCTTATTCTTGATATATGGTTTAGTGGGGGATTTTGGTTTAGCAATTATCTTATTTACGGTTCTTGTAAAGATTTGTTTGTGGCCGTTGGTGAAGCGTCAATTACATCAGACGCGTCTGATGCGCAAGATTCAGCCGCAACTTGCAGAGATTAAGAAAAACTGCAATGGTAATCGTCAGTTAGAATCTTTACAGATGATGGATTTGTATAAACGCAACAATATTAAGCCGTTTCGCTCAATGTTGACCTTGATTATCCAGTTGCCGATCTTTATTGCGCTTTATACCGCTGTAAGAGTAATGGTGTTACCGACACCGAGCGATAATCTATCAATTCGTGCTTATGCACCAGTGGCGCAAATGGAACGCATTCAAGATGTAATTGGTAAACAAGAAGCTTTTCTAAATCAAGACCAAAATGCTGAGGAGAAGCAATCTTACGACTTTCACCCAACATTATTTGGTCTAGTGGATTTGGATGTTAAGGCTGGATTAGGATCAATAAGTGCTGGGATTATTTTGGTCTTTGCTATTGCGTCGGCTTTTTCTCAATATTGGATTTCACGACAACAGATGCCGTCTAACAAGAAGCATCGAAAAACATTCCGTCAAATTATGGCGGAGGCTGCCGAGGGCAAAGAGCCCGATCAAACCGAGCTTAATCAAATAGTTTCTGGGCAGATGTCGTATATGATGCCAGTTATGATGTTACTTTTGATGATTAACTTGCCTGGTGCGCTAGTCTTCTATTATTTGATTAGTAATCTTATGACGGGTGTGCAACAGAAATATATTTTGAGCAAGAGTGAAGAAGAGATGGAAATCTCAGCTGATAAGAAGATTATCAGGGAATTAAATAAAATTGAGGAAGCTCAGGTCGTAGACGATACGAGCAACCGTTGGATGAAAAATAAAAACTCCTCTAAAAATGAATCTGGAAAAGCTGGCGTAAAGATTACACGTATTTCCGCGAAGAGTCGTAAGGGTCATAAGAAGAAAAGGAGTTAAAGACTATGAATAAAGATGAATCAATTCGTTTTGCCACAAAATATCTAGAAGACTTACTGTCATTTTTCGGGGTTAATGTGGCGGTGGATTCAACTTTGGATGATGAGGTGATCCAGCTTGCCATTCCTTCCACTTCGATGAACTCACTTTTGATCGGTAAAGAAGCGAATAATTTGCGCGCTTTGCAGCACATAGTTTCGATGGCCTTAACAAGTCGTGAGGCGGAGCTAACTCGAGTTAATGTTGATGTGGCGGATTATAAACGTCAGAGAGCAGACAGGTTGTCTGAGCAGGCAGAAAAATGGATTCATGAGGTCCGTGCGACTGGCAAAACGAAGATTCTAAACCTTAATGCTGCTGATCGACGTATTGTGCACAAAGTAGCTCAGGATTATTCTGATATAAAAACTCATTCCGAGGGAGAAGGCCGAGAACGCCAATTGTATTTGGAAAAGGTCATAGACTAAATATTTCTGCCACTCTCAGATAAGCGCAGGATGGTATAATAATAACCAAATTAGTTTAAGGGAGAAGTGTCAACCAGATTTAAAATATTACCCTATACGGGTAATATTTTTTATGCTGCATCACCACTGAATCCAAGAAGGATAATAATATCAGTTTCTCCGGGGTCAATATCACTTGGTAGCTCATCACCAGATTTTACACTAATACCGTAGCGCTCAGCTAGCGCGGTCGTGGTAGCAGGGAAGTCTTGTCCAACTACGTAAACGCAATACTTTGATGCGCAACTACCAGTGGTTGTATCACCAATGCTCACTACATTGTATCCATCATCCTGCAATCGACTGCGCTCTGCTCCTGCTACACCATATTGACCACTAGCGTTATAGATTGCGATACGAGCATGTTCGCGTGCGGTTGGGTTACTACTAAACATCTCTGCGACGTATTCTTGGATCTTTGTGTAATTATTTACACCAGCGGAGGGGATCACATAGGAAACATTATTAATTGTATCAGTTGTCATATAAAATGTATTGGTTTCATAATCCACCAATGGTACTTGCCGGATATTGGCGACATTAAAGTCAGTTAAGACGCGTACACCAGCCTTGATATTATCTGTCGAGAAATTGGAGCGGAAGTTATCACCAAGGATATTGAGAATATTAAGCGCCTCACCAGCACCAATACCGTTTTGCATCACTTTACTAATGATTGCCTCGACAATCTTTTGTTGTGTATTGCCACGCGTGAAGTCACCACCTTGAGTGCCATGACGAGCGCGAGCTAAACCGAGTGCCTGCTCGCCATTGACTTGTATTGGTACGCCAGCCTGCGCAACAGCGCCGGTGTAGTCATAATCGGCAATGTTCTCATCCAATGTAACCGTAATTCCGCCAATAGTATCAATAATGTCAATCAAGGAAGCCCAGTTGATATGTGCGTAGTATTGGAATTTGATGCCCAATACGTCACCAACTTGCTTCATGAGTGCTTCAGCTCCAGCCTGCTCATTAGTACCATCTTGATTATTACACCAAAATACCTCATTAATTTTCCCAACCGAGCAAGCCATCGGTACTTTTAGGTCGCGGGGAAGACTAAGTAGGGCTACATCCTTAGTTTTTTGGTCTAAGCTTGCAACCATAATTGAATCAGTTAGTTGAGCACCGTCGTGTGTTCCATGAGCGGTGTCGCCATTCATGTTATATCCCTCAGTACCAAAAATGAGTACATTGGTGCGACCATTCTGATCTTCTGCAAAAGGCACCTCATCCGATACTACCGACACGATGGCATCCCAGAGACCAGACTTGCCGCCAGTCAGGCGCGAAATTAGCTCGTCGCCCCACTTATAAACAACTCCACCACCAATGATTAGTAGGCATATAAAAGCAATGGTGATGTTGCGTGCAAGATGGCGCTTCTTATGGTGAGGTCGCTTTGCTCGTGTTGGCGGACCTGGTTGCTCTATGCCGTCATCTGAGCCTTGGTTGAGAAAGTCAGATTGACCATCTTCGCCCCAAGAATTTAGAAAATTATTAGTACTCGTCCGCTCTTTTGCTTTTGGATTTTTTTCTCCAATGGATACTTGTTCGAGGTCACCTAGTAAATCTGACCAATCAGAACCAGTAGTGAAATCACTAGCATTATCTACATATTCGGAGTCAAAATCAAAAGTTTGTACTGGATCAAGGAATTCATTAGTAGAGTTTTTTCTTTTAATTGAATCTATTGAATCGATGAGAGCTTGACGTTGTCGGGAAACTACGGGTTTAGTACTGGTTGGGCGTTTCATCATATCAATGGCATGCGAAGAACTACGTACAGTTTCTACTGGGCGTTTTGATGAACTTGATTCGCGCACTTTTAAACCATCAATAGTTGTTTTTGACATCTGCCTTCCCATATGGACACCAAGAAGATTGAGTAGGAACTCAATATCTAGTTTTCCAATTACTTTTTATGATATACTTATTATAACATATGAAAGCAAAATTGACTAAAAAACAAGCGCTTATTATAGATTTTATTAAGGATTTTACCGCGCGGCAGGGGGAATCGCCATCATATCGAGAGATTATGGCGGCTTTGGGTTTATCTTCGGTGTCAGCGGTAGCAGAACATATTGATAATCTTGTGAAAAAAGGTGCCCTGAAAAAGGTCCCTGGCGCAGCACGTTCTTTGGAAGTAGTCGATCTAAGTTACCCGGAAACAACAGCCCTTTTTCGGCAAGCTATCGCTCATACGGAAGTAACCGACCAAGCAATTTTGCGAAAAGCAGCAGAGATTCTTGGTATTGATTTAGAAAACTCAGAAACTTCTTAAATCATCTTGTTCTAAGCTTGACTACTGGGATGAGTTTGTTATACTGAGAATAGGAGAAAGTCATGTCAAGATCAGAGTCTAGCTCTCACCGTGTTCCACCATATAGACGTCCAATTATCGTTGGTGGATTTTTGTTAGTTTTGGTGGTTGTGGTGGTAGTAACAATTCTGGTTTTTAAAAATATTGACTCTAGCAAGGATCATGTCGGTGCTGATCAAACTAATCCGTCTATTGATCAGCCGGTCACCGAACCAGAGCAGCCTAGTACGGATCCTGATGATGTGGAGAATAAAACCCCTCAATACGAGGGTGAGGATCCGAATGATTTGCCAGAGTTGACCGGAGTGATTGTTTATAAAGATATTGATCGGGAAACCTTAACCTTACATTCCGCAGTAAGTATTAATCAATACTTACAAGGTGACGGACAGTGTGTCTTTAATTTGAAGAAGGACGAAGCAATCATTCGGACCACTTCAGCAATAGCAACTCCAGATGTTACAACTTCGGCCTGCGGACCGATTGATATATCGGTAGAGGGGCTATCTGGTATCTATCAAATCGAAGTTATAATGACTGGTGATGGCAAACATGGTATAATAACTAGTGAGATACAGATTTAGTCATTATTTATCAAAATATAAACAGGGAACACAAACATGCAACGAATCACAACCAACCTAAAGACGGAATTACGTCAAAACCGTAATTTGGTTTTTGTGGTATTTGTGTTTTGTATGATGGCTGTACTTTCTTTTTGCGCAACTAGCAATATGCAGGATTCTATGGCAGCTGATGCTACAAAATTCCAACCAGGCAATATTATTAGTGATGCGGTGATGGCAAATTCTTCAGCGATGAGTTTACAAGAAATTCAGAATTTTTTGGATAGCAAAAATAAATGTGACAATCGTGACTATAACTTATATTTACAATACACAAAGGCTCATCCGAATATTCAGTGGCACTGGGAAGGGGAACCATATAATGGTCACTTTGTTTGCTTAGCTCAGGAGAGATTCAGTGATGGTGTAGAGATTGGTTACGGTCAAACCGCAGCGGAGATTATCTATGAGGCGGCTCAGGAATATCGGATCAATCCTCAGGTACTAATCGTGCTTTTGCAAAAAGAGTCTAGCCTTATTACCGACAAAGTTCCAAATACACATGATTATCGTCAAGCAACAGGATATGGCTGCCCAGACACGGCGGCATGTGATTCGAAGTATTATGGTTTTAAGAATCAGATATATCGTGCGGCTGAGTTATTCCGGTATACTTTGGATCATGGATATTCATTATACCCAGAGAAAAGAACTGTTTATGTAGGATATCATCCGAACTCTAGTTGTGGTGGGTCGCAGATTTATATTGAAAATCGTGCTACATCGGCCCTATATCGCTATACACCATATCAGCCAAATGGTGCTGCAATTGCTGCTGGATACGGTACTGGTAATGCTTGTTCAGCTTATGGCAATCGCAACTTTTATCTATATTTTACAGATTGGTTCGGAAGTACTCAGGTAAAGGTGGAGGGAGAGCTAGTAACTATTCCGGACGGAGAATATAGCCTTGTGTCGGCGGTTGGCTCTCAACGTTCACTAGCAATTAGTGGTACCAATGCACAGTTGGCAGAGTTGAATATGAATGATCAATCCCAACGTTTTAGGATTGAGCGTGATACTTCGACAAATTATTATCAATTAACCAATCTTCGAACTGGACAACCAGTAATTGCGCACAGTAAGACCCCAGAACAGGGCACAAATGTGGGATGTGGCGCTTCAACAACCTGTTCAAGATGGTGGAAAATCTATCAGACCAAGGATGGACATCTCATATTTGAGTCAAGCTGCAACAACGGGATGGTATTGGATGTTGCGCGCGGTAGTAATATGGTTGGCACTAATGTAGAAATTTATGTTGCTGATGGGACAAAGGCGCAAAAATGGAAGCTAGTAGTGGGGAAGACTATTGATGATGGGGTTTATACTATTTCTTCGAATGTGAATGATAAAAAAATGATTGACCTTGAGGGTGGGTGGAATTTTAATGGTAATAATATTCAGATTTGGGACGATAATAAGGCAAATGCACAAAAATGGCGAGTGCAGTATGATTTAAATAAGCACTATTACACACTAACGAATCCCGATAGTGGTAAACGTTTCGATCTTGCTGGAGCAAAAACTCAAGCTGGTACAAATATTGGTATTTGGGAATCGGTCGATGCCTGTTCACAATACTGGCAAATTATACCAAATGGCGATGCGTATACCATTATATCTACGTGTGCTGCAAATATGACTGTTGATTTAGCTGGCGGGGCTACTAAGAATGCTACTAATATTCAACTTTGGTCCCATAATGGAGCTGATGCACAAAAATGGCGGTTCCACAATCAACAAGTTTTGCAGGATGGAAACTACGAGATTTTGAGTAGTGTTGATTCGAAATATGCAATTGATATTGAGGGCGGATGGAACCGTAATGCGGTAAACGTCAATCTTTATCAAGCCAATAGCGTAGCTGAAGCACAATTATGGAATATCCGCTATAATAGCGCAACGGGTGACTATACACTCTTAAATCAAACTAAGGATCGTTCGTTTGATTTAGAGGGGGGATATACTAAAATGAACACCAACATTCAAATTTGGGCTAATAACAATGCTTGTGCACAACGCTGGACTATTGTAAGTAATCCTGATGCAACATATACAATGATTTCCACCTGTACGCACGAGGGGGCTGTAGATTTGAAGGATGGATTAGCTAATAATACTAGCAATATTCGTCTTTGGACTGTTGATGGTACCGCGGCTCAAAAGTGGATTTTTAAGCGTAAATAGGTTTTTAGATGCCGGCAGATTTTAAATCGCGGTCGATTTTCTGAAAATCAACTAAGGCATCCTTACCAATTTTAAAGATTCTTTTCATGTTGATAGAGTTTGTTCCGCCTTGCCGTGGTCTAAATGTGATTGGAATATACTTAATACGTTGATTTTTACGATGATATACTACCGTGAGTACAATATTAGATAAATTAAAGTCGGGTGGAATATATTGGACGCATTGAGATAGAGTACCGCGATTCATTAGCCTGAAAGGAGCATTTGCATCGGTAACGGTAACCCCGAATTTGGCTTTGACGGTGCACTTTAGAACTTTGGTAACGAATTTTCTCGATAAACCATCTTCTCGATGATTCCTGTGTCCAATAATCATGTCGTAATCATTCCGCAAGTTCCAAAACTGATGAAATTCTTCGGGGCGAGTTTGACCATCAGAGTCTGTTTGAAAGATGAAATCAGCTTTATTTTTGAGAGCGTATTTATAACCATATAGAACAGTTGCTCCATGACCAGAATTAGCTTTATCGATTACCAACAATAGTGGTTTGGTTCTGCATAAATTTTTAGCAATTTCTGCAGTATTGTCTTTGCTACCATCATTAAGTATAACCAGTCTAGATTTCTTGTTACCATTGTATTTTTCTACTATAGGATACCATTCGTTAATCACATTAGTAATGTTGTCAGCTTCATTGTAGGCGGGAATGACGATATATAGGATATCTTGCTTGCTCATTGTTTTATTTGCTTTCATCTATTAGTTTGTATAGAACGTAGTGATTGTTGGAATCTTGGTCAATCTTTTGATAATATTTTTGCAAGATATCACTAATTCCATATATAGGGTCTTTTGCTGAGTCATCTTCGACGAGGAGATATTCTGCACGATTATCTTGAAAATCTTGATAAATATCTTTTTTAACATCCTCTGTGAAAGAAGACAACCAATTTTGTATAAGCGGAACACGATTTTGAGAAACTAGTTTATAGCGTACATAGATGCCTTTTAATGAGTTATGACCATAAGCGGTGAAAGTGGTATTTCTAATCTCATCCAAATGTCTGTCCATCAGTGGTTCATAACCAATACCTTCACTACCAGATTTACGAATCATATTGTACTGATCCACTAAGTTTGTAGCACGATCTAGTAGCTGGTTATAGGTTACGATTGCCATCAGGCTAATCATACCAATATAAGCAGCTTGACGTATGCTATCGCTATGCTCAAATAAAATGATTTCATTTAACAGTAGGAGTGTCTGGAAGGTAATTGGCAAAGCATATTGAGGATAGCTTCTCGCTGATAAGAATAAGTATGCTTCTAATGCAAACGTGATTAGCATCATCGTCGCATATGCGTCTTTCTTGCGTGCAAACGCTAAGATTGCTGCTGGTATAAGGCATAAAAATGGCAAGAATGTAGTAATGAAATAGTATAAAGTTTCACCAGTCATGCCACGTAGCCAAGTACCAATATTACTTGCATATTCAAAATTAAAAATAAGCGTGCAATAAATAAAGTCACCCAATGCGCCATTCAATAGGAAGTACATTGCAAAAGGCACCCACATAACTAATACCCCAACCGTACCATATAGGAGATTTTGTCTTAAGTTTTTCCATCGTTTTTGTACTATTAAAACGCATAGAATAACCAAAACGCCAGCACATACTGGAATTGCATGTGTCAGTTGCAATAAAAGGCAAGCGCCGATTGAAATTCCATATATAAAAGCCCATTTTGGGTCATGATCACCCAGCTCGGGCTGGTAGAAATATCTTACAAGGTAATACATGGCGATCATTAAAAATGGTAGGTTATATTCTTGTACGGTATTGCCAGCAGAATATCCAGCAATCATCAGGATTAGCATAATTGTAATACTAATTCCACCCCATAGAACCGATTTTTTCGCTAGTTGACTGAGCTTCCAAGCGAAAACTAAAGTAACCGTTAGGGAAATAATCTGAAAAACCATTATTCCGTAACAACTTTCTCCACCCATCCACCAACCGAGCATATTTACTAAGTAGATAATTGGGCCTTTATGATCAAAAGTATCACGATAAGGGATTCTGCCATGTAGCCAGTGTTGCCCATCAGTTTGAAAATGCAACGAATCGGCGCCATCATATACGCCAGCATAAGCTGGATAATCTCGAAAAATAGGAGAGGTACTTAAAGAAAATAGAAAAACAAATACCGTAGCCACTAGACAAAGAGCCATATATAATATGATCGTCTTGCGGTTTTTATTCCAAAAACTCAAGAATTGACCCCGTCTGACTCGCATGACTTGACTGCGAGGTATAGACCTCTTCATCACTTAACTCCTCTCACTTCTAACCGTATTATAGCAAAGTTATGTCTAGCCGTAAAGTTGCTGTATACTGGAGCTATAATGGAGTCTAGAGAGCTTATTATTGAAAAGCTTCCTGCACGCTTTTTAAGAATGGTTTCCATGCATATTGGTTCTTCAGGTGTGTTTGAGCTGATTGTGCCATAGGATATATTGCCTCTGGATTTTGTTGGAGGTGATTTATGATTACTATATATTCATCCTCATTCTTAGCGTCATCAACTAGGAATCCAGTACGATTATCCTTCACGAAGTCACTTACTCCTCCTGTATTGCCAGCCAAAGTTATTAGGCCAAAAGATGCTGCTTCTAGTACAACATTTGGCATTCCATCAATTATAGAAGTATGTAAGAATAGATCGTATTTGTCTGGTTGTAAATCCTGAAAATTCTGAAATGGACCACGATAATGTAAGACTGCGGAATCTTCTGGAAATTCAAAGCCATCTCGCTCTTGTTCGTCCATCCTGCCGTAAGCATCAATTTGGACTTTTTCTGGATCTAGTTTGTTTGCAATCCGGACTAATAATTTTGGGTTTTTTTGCAGTGAGATACGGCCGGCCCAGAGAATCCTGAGAATGCTATTTTTTTTATGGTGCTTGACGGACTCATTGATTGGTGTTGGTTGATAATGGACTACAAATTTCTCCCTGTCGTAACCTTCCTTATGCACTAGATAATCAATGACAGCAGTATTATCAGTATAGAATTTATCAATTAATGGATATACTCTGGTTATAAATGGATCAGCAATATCCCAAATTCCTTCACCATTTGTGTCGGTGACTAAACCATAACAAAACAAAGATGCCGTGATATGAAAATTATTTTCTACTAAAGTTCTATGTCGTGCCATCCATAGTAGGGCATCTGTCGAGTTAATGATATGAATCTTTGAACACTGTAACTGAATTAAGGTTTGAGTTAGCAAAATATCTCGATCGTCTATGCTGAGATTGTGAGCGATTTGACCAAACTCTACCAAAAAAGTATTGCTAGGTAATCTATCTTTCCAAGTATTTGTAGCTGATAAGGTTGTGATGACGGCAATACGCCAGTTGGGGTGGAGTTCTTGCAGGGCTTTGAGATAGTTTAATAAGACCTTTTCCGCGCCACCTGGTACAATCCAAGGTACTATAAAAATATAATCAGGTCTACTTTTGATTTGCAAACATAGCTTATGGTATGCTTTGCCGAGATCTCCTACTAAATCTGCACAATATTCCGTTGTGTGAGCAAGGGTATCTTGAGTAGGGAAAATTAAGTTTTCGATTTTAGCTATCTTTTTCCACTCTTCTAGAACTACTGCTGGAACTTGAAATTCTTTTGGATCATCAATGAGCTTCTTGTGAGTAAGCTTCTTGGCTAATTCGGCTAACGGTGTGATAAAAAAGTTCAAGAATTTGTTATTTCGTATGCGGATGTATTGTTCTTGAAGCTTTTGCTTCCGGCCCTTGGGCACGGTCTTCCGGGGTTCGATTAAGCGAAACTTTTGCCATTTTTTATAATCGTAGAGTGCACTATATGGTTGGGCGACACGATCATTATTGTTTTGTTGTAAGCGGGATGTTGGTTTTTTGCGATAAAAATAAATTGTATCTTTGGCAACCTTATGTAGTATGCCTGCATTAGTTAGAGTAGTATTGAGGGCGTAATCTTCATGTCCAAAACCATCTTTTGTGGCAATATATGGAAATTTCACCAAGGTTTCACGAGTGGCAGCTATGGCGGAGATCCAGCGGTGACGACTAAATTGCATTATTGCATCGGTTTCCGGCTCAACGGATTCACCTAACACTTGTAGAACATATTCGTTATCTACATCTTTGAAAGATAAACAATAATTTGGATGTACAACAATCTCGCACTTTGCCTGTTCTAAAGTTTCAACAGTATTAGTGAAGTAGTTACCTGAAATTAAATCATCGCCATCTAAGATAACTACGAAGCGACCAGAGGATTCTTTAATTGCAAAATTGCGCGATAAACCAGCATCATTAAAATTGCAGGTCAAAATCTTTATATCTGCGCGATCTTTGTATCGTGTAAAATAATTTTGTGTTGCCTCATCACCATCGTCAATAGCAATAATGATCTCATATGTATCAGTGAAATTCTCTAAAGACCGAAAAACGCTTAGCATCGTATGATGGGTCATTAACCCCTCGTTGTGTGTCGTCAGAATAATTGAGAGTTTGGTGAATTTTTTTGGCATCTACTTGGTCTCTTTAAGGTTTGCTTTCAAACGCGCGCACCGCTGTTTTAGCGCATGAAGTTGTCGGATATTGTCAGCTTGCAGCTTGTAGGTGGGCATAATCTTGATGAGGGTCTTTTTAATACCTACAACGTTTAGTTGGTGCTTTCTTGAATATAGTCGCTTGATTCGTTCGCGCTGCTCGATTTGGGCGCGTTCAAAATCAGTGCGATGCTCATTAATAAATGATTGCGCTAGCTTACGAACGGCATTACGGCTTTGCTGTGTTTTACTATTGACGATCGAAAAGCTCAAAAAACTTTCAAAAAGTTGCCAGTATAGTTCTATGTGGTCGTCCAAAAGATGATTTTGTTGTAGAAAATCATAAAGTTTTATTGCTATAGTGGTATGATCAATAGCCTTATCGACGTTACTTTGTGTTGACCACGTTTGAGACATGATGCTATTATTATGTCGAACATAATTATAAAGTCGCTTATTGACGAAGAAAATCTTTTTACTCAGCATAAGATATGCAGTACAGAAAAAAGCATCTTCGAAGCGTAGACCAGCGGGGAACTGCAGACTATATTGGTCCAAAAGTGAACGTCGAAAAATTTTATTTGCTACTGAAGCATCGGTATTGAGAATCAAGCTGTCGGTAATCTTTTGTAATCCAGTATATTTGAGCGCATAGTACGCATCGTCACTACTTTTCATTTCGTGATGAGCATGATAAATTACGTTGATTTCGCAAGTTGCTAGATCAACATCCGTGTCTGTCATTGCTTCATACATCTGTTCACACATGGTGTCTTCGTAGTAATCATCCGCATCACAAAACATGATCAGGTCAGCGCTAGCAGCTTCAATACCTCTATTGCGTGCGACCGATAGACCTGAGTTTTCATTGTTATAAATCAACTTTATTCTAGAATCGGTTTTAGCAAATTTTTCCATAACTTCTTTACTGGTATCGGTCGAAGCATCATCTATGGCAATAATCTCGATATTTTGCAAGGTTTGATGTAGTAAGGCGTTGATAGATTTTGGCAAATATTCGGCATCATTATATGCCGTTAGTATGACGCTAATTAGTGGCTTACTCATGATGCTTAGCTTCCAATTCTTTAAGTTTAATTTCCAAAGAGTCTATCTCTCCGTGCAAATCAGCAATTAATTCCGACAATTGTAGCTGTTTTTTGTAAGCAGGATGTGTTGCAGTCCAAGCTCGCTTTAATGAGCTGCGTAGTTTTTTCTGCAGTTTATTTCGTCCAATGTACCTAGCGACAGCGGCAGGATTGTGATCTACAATATAATGCATTGTTTGTCGCTGTTTATCGTCAAGACTAAAGCTATCAATTACGGTGTGGAGATCAGGAAATCTTTTGAGATCATCCTGAATATTTTTAATGAAGTCTTGCAGTAGATTTTTGGTTAGGCGTTCCATATTCCATATGTAAGCACCAAGTTTGGCTACCAACATAACTGAATACAAATCTTGTATTAAATTATGTTCAGTTAAAAATTTTTCGATTTCTGCATACTCATAACATACGTTCATGGCTTTTCCAGTACTATTAACAGAAGATGCTTCATTGTCTGTACGATAGTGGAGAAAAGCGTCAGTTGTAAAAAGTGCTCTACGTGCACACGCGAGAGCCTTAAAATTAAAGCCTGTATCTTGATAGGATGCTCCTGGAGTCGGCAGGAAACGAATATGGTTTTTGTTGAGGAAATCTCGTTTATAAATCGCTGACCAAATGGCTGGCGCCTGCATAAAAATCCAATTATGTTGTGTTGGGTTCTTCACTACGCCTACTTCTGTTGGGTCGATATAGTGGTTTTTGGTGTCTTTGTTGGCTTTATTAAAATAATAATTTGCTCGTACGATTTCTGCATTGTGGTTTTTTGCTAACGCATACAACCTCTCAAACGCATCCAACTCAATCCAGTCATCAGATTCCACTATACCAATATATTCACCAGTGGCTTTTTCTAAACCTTGGTTCATAGAGTCACCATAGCCAGAGTTGGGTTTATCAATAATAACTATGCGATTATCATTCTTAGCAAAATCTTTAATAATGTCTAAAGATCCATCCGTAGAACCATCATTAATGCAAATGATTTCGATGTCTTGTAGGGTCTGCTCCGTGATGCTCTCTAAGCACTGGCGTAGATACTTCTCAACATTATAAATCGGCACCAAAACTGACACTTTGGGTTTGTTTTTTGTCACAACTCCTCCTCTTGCTTCTATCGATATTATAACATACTCGTTAGATACTGTCTCGCTTTTTACTTTCCTTATGCTGCCTATCTTCCAGAAAAAGTTTTCTAGTGACAAAATTAAATACCATAATGATTGCCGTCGAGATTATCTTAGCAAGCATATCGTTCATACCTAAGACATTGATCAAAACATACAAAAGCAACTCTGAGATAACTAGACTAATCATGCTCAGAATTAAAAATTCACTAGCTAGGCGTTTCTTGGTTTTGTTTTTTGTAATATTGAAGACCCAACGTGTATTTGAATAATAGTTAAATAGTGTAGACAAACTGAAAGCAAAAATTTGCGCAACAAGTGGATCCATTTTAGCCCAATACACCAATATATAGAAGATTGTCCAGTCAATAGCTGTTGCTATAAAACCCGTAATTACAAACTTGGCAATCTGAGTTAGCATCTTTTGGTATCTTGTCAAATGAAAAACCTTACAACCCCATGCAACTAAGCGATCAATAGGGTCATGTTTTTTCTCCGTTGAGACTTTTTCCATACCCGTATTATAGCGAAAAACTATGCTATAATCAACTTATGAAGCCTAAACTCTCCATTTTAGTCCCTATCTACAATGTAGAAAAATACTTATCTCAATGTCTTGAGAGCATCACAGCGCAGACTCTACAAGACATCGAAATCATTTGCATTAATGATGGTTCTACGGATGGATCTTTAGACATTATTAAAGATTTTGCTAAGAATGATAATCGCATAGTTATTATTGATAAACCCAACTCTGGCTATGGTGACTCTATGAACCAAGGTTTAGAAAAAGCCACTGGTGAATATATTGGTATAGTGGAATCTGATGACTGGATTGAGTTGGATGCGTTTGAGAGGTTGTATCAGATAGCGCGCAAAAACAAAGCCGATGTGGTAAAAGCTAATTACTATAAGGTTAGGAATAGTGTTGATGTCGAAAAGGTAGCGGAAATTCCGACTCGAGAGGTAATGTACCCAGCGGAAGATCGCAAAGTCTTCTTGTTTGCCCCAGCGATCTGGTCGGCAATCTATCGGCGAAATTTTTTAAGGGAGAATGGGATTAAGTTTTTACCTACACCAGGGGCGTCGTATCAGGATCTGAGTTTTAGCTTTAAAGTGTGGGCTTTAGCCCGAACTGTAGTGCTGGTGTCAGAAGCGTTTGTGCATTATAGAGTCGACAATGCGAATTCCTCTGTTAATAATCCTGGCAAGGTAAACTGCGTTGTGGATGAGTATGCAGAGATCGAAACATTTCTATGTGAGAGGGGTATTTTTGAGAAATTCGGCGAGATTATGGATACGGCGAAGTTTCGCAACTATCATTGGAATTTTCAACGCCTGGACAAAAAACTTGCCAAAGAGTTTTATCAGACATGGCGCCAAGAATTTTTGTCTGCGGAAGAAGAGGGGATTCTAAAGAAAGAGAACTTCTCCAAAAAAGATTGGATGGCTCTAAAGGCGATTTTACACCATCCGAAGTTGGCATACCTGATTCTAAGAGCAAGGATTGCTCTGAAACAGCATCTGTATTAGGTTTACGTTGGACATATCCTCTAAGATGTGCTAAGATGTGTATATATGAGTCGTATTCCAAACGTACTCTGTCGCAAGAATCGAATCTTGCTGGGAGAATTAGTCAAGACTGATTTCAAGCTGCGTTACCAAGGGTCTGTTTTGGGCTGTATGTGGGCGGTATTGCGGCCACTTTTGATGTTTGCTATTTTGTATGTAGTTTTCGCGAAGTTGTTGCGGTTTGGTGGGGATATTCCACATTATCCGGTCTATCTTTTGACTGGTACGGTGCTTTGGAATTTCTTTACTGAATGTACGGGTCAGGGAATTAACTCGATCGTACAACGGGGTGATTTGCTACGGAAGATTAGCTTTCCGAAATGGATCGTCGTGGTCGCAGCCACTTCCACGGCGTTGATTAATCTAGCGATCAACCTTTGTGTGATCGTGGTATTTGCGCTGCTTAATGGAGTGATGCCGAGCTTTTCTTGGCTTTTGGTATTGCCACTGGTGGTCGAGCTATATGCTTTTGCGCTAGGAATTGCGTTTTTACTAGGTGCGATTAATGTGAAGTTCCGCGACATTATGTCGATTTGGGACGTCTTGATCCAAGCTCTGTTTTATGCGGTACCAATTATTTATCCGATCACGATGGTGCTGGAGCAGGGCGGGGCTTTTGGGGGAATAGCGGCAAATGTAATTCTGATCAACCCAATTGCGCAGGTAATCCAAGATGTGCGGTACAATTTAATTACCGATTCTACGATTACTACCTGGCAGACTGTACCGTTTCCACTTTGCATTATGCCGATCTTGATCGTGCTTCTGACTCTATTATTAGCAGCACTGTTTTTCCGAAAACGGTCAAAAAGATTTGCGGAGGAAGTATAATGTCACGCAAAAAGCACTCTATCTCTTCATTATACCACACAAGTAGTAAAAAGTCAAGAGAAAAGACTCAAAAAGTTGATTCCGGCTTAAAAACTGTGGAAAACTTTGAGAATCCAGTGGAAAAAGTCGAAAAGAATGTGGATAAAACTGATACGAACGGTGGAAAACTTGTGGAAAAGAACCACAAAACTGTGGACAAGTCAAAAGATACCTGTGTAAAACCTGTGCAAAAACATACTAAAAACGGTGGAAAAGTTGCAGCAGAAGATCTACAAAATGTAGCTCTTGCTCGGGCTTCTCAGACTCCTAAGACCGTCATCAAGGTGAGAGATCTGTATAAAAGTTTTCGTTTACCAACGGAGCGCGCTAGCGGTCTCAAACAGGCTATCCTGAACTGGTTTAAGGGGATCAAAGGGTATACTGAGCATCAGGTTTTGAAAGGTGTGAGCTTCGATGTGCATGATGGGGAGTTTATTGGTATTGTGGGCCGTAATGGCTCTGGCAAGTCGACTTTGTTGAAATTATTGGCGCAGATTTACTTTCCAGAAAAAGGCAATATTGAAGTAGAGGGTATAATCGTGCCATTTATCGAGCTCGGAGTTGGCTTTAATCCAGAGCTGACTGGTCGCGAGAATGTGTATCTAAATGGTGCATTGCTAGGCTTTTCGCGTAAAGAGATGGATGCTATGTATGACGAAATTGTGCATTTTGCGGAACTTGAGCAGTTTATGGATGCAAAGCTGAAGAATTATTCTTCTGGTATGCAAGTACGCTTGGCGTTCTCGATTGCGATTCGAGCGCGTGGTGATATTCTGATCCTTGATGAAGTGTTGGCAGTGGGTGATGCGGAGTTTCAGAAAAAATGTAATGATTATTTTGCGAGTCTGCATGGTGCACAGACGGTCATCCTAGTAACTCACTCAATGGATAATGTGAGGAAGTTTTGTGACCGTGCAATTTTGATTGAGGATGGTAGGGTGGCGGCAGAGGGGGAACCAGAGGAAGTCGCTAAAGCCTATGAGAAATTATGGGGATAGGGAGGTAAAATGAGTGAAAAAGTTGTCAAAAAAGAAGAAATAGAAAATGTTCAGCCTGATGTTTTGATTGTCGGCGCAGGGTTGTATGGCCTGACGATGGCGGAGCGGATCGCTAGCCGTTTGGGCAAGAAAGTTTTGCTGATCGACAGGCGTAGCCACATTGGTGGGAATTGCTATTCCGAGTTTGATACGGAAACTGGTATTGAATGCCATAAGTATGGAGCACATCTCTTCCATACTTCGGACGAGCGAGTTTGGGAATATGTAAATCAATTCACGACCTTTACAAACTATATCCACAAAGTCTATATTACGCATAATGGTGAGGTTTTCCCGATGCCGATTAACCTTGGCACGATTAACCAATTTTTCCATACTGCTTACACGCCCGAGGAAGCGCGGGCGGAGATCGCTAAGCAGGCGGCGAGTGCGCCGATTGAGCCGCTAAATTTAGCCGAGCAGGGTGTTAAATTGATTGGTAAACCACTTTTTGATGCTTTTATCAAAAATTATACCGCTAAGCAGTGGCAAACTCCGGCTGAAGAATTGTCGCCAGAGATTATCAAGCGTTTGCCGGTGCGCTACAATTATAATAATAATTATTTCAAAGATACTCATGAAGGACTGCCGACTGCAGGTTATGAGGCTTGGTTCCAGAATATGATTAGCGCTTGTGGTGAGAATATCGAGATTCGGCTCAATGTCGACTATTTTGATGATCCAGAGATCAAGAAATTACGCAAAGCCAAGATTATGACGATCTACACTGGACCAATCGATAAGTTTTATGATTATAAATATGGTGAATTGAAGTGGCGCAGCATTGAGCTGGAGAAGGAGATCGTTGAGGTGGACGATTATCAGGGTTGCCCAGTGATGAATTATGCCGACCTGAAGCAGAAATATACTCGTATTCATGAGTTTAAGCATTTCCACCCAGAGCGTACTGAAGACTGCTATGCTGAGGGATCTGGCAAGACGGTGATCTTTAAGGAATACAGTAAGACTTGGACGCGCGACGATGAGCCATATTATCCAGTGAATACGCTAGACGATCGCGAGAGGCTGGCACGCTATAAAGATTTGGCAGATGATGAGACTAATATGATTTTTGGCGGACGATTGGGCGAATATGCATATTATGATATGGACAAGACGATTGCCTCGGCTTTGCAGAAGTTTGATGAGATCAAGGAAAAATTGGGTTCATGAGCAAAGTAAACTTGGGTGGTGGGCACTACTTACCGTTGATCTCGGTGATTGTGCCAGTTTATAACGTCGCGAAGTTGCTAGAACGCTCAGTTGAGTCGATTCGTAAACAGATTTATCCAAACTTGGAGATTATCCTGGTTGATGATGGCTCGACGGATATGAGTGGGAGTTTTTGTGATGTTTATGCGAAAAAAGATCAACGCATTCGGGTAATTCACCAGTCTAATCAGGGTTTGTCGGCCGCACGTAACGCCGGTTTGAAGATCGCGCAGGGTAAGTGGATTACGTTTGTGGATTCCGATGATTCCATACGTCCAGAAATGATCGATTTATTACATAAAATGTGCTATCAGAAGCGCACAAAAATGTCGATCTGCGGTTTTTATGAGGTTAAAACTGAGGGTGGTGGCGAGCTGAAACTGCAGCAACAAGATCACGAAAAGGTCTTACCAACTTTTGACTGCATCAAAGCTATGCTTTGTGAGGAAGGTTTTTCGATGTCAGCGTGGGGTAAACTCTATGCTAGAGAATTATTTGATTTGGTCAAATTTCCCGAGCGCCGTCTTTATGAGGACGTTGGTACTACTTACAAATTGGTATTACAATGTGATGAGATTGCTGTATCTTCTGTGAAGGCTTATAATTATTATCAAAATCAGAATTCCATTACTAAGCAAAGCTTCAGTCTGCGAAAAATGGACTTGATTGATCTCACGGATCAAATGTGCGACGAGATTTTGCAATGGGGAAAGGCTTTGGACGGGAAAAGGCAAGCGCAATTACAATATCTCACTAAAAAACGTCGCATGCATGCACGCTTTAGCGTACTAAGGCAAATCGTGATGTTAGATCCGAAACAAAGTGACATCGATGCCACATCCCTTAAACATGCCGAACAAGCCGTTATGAAGTATTTGCGCAAACACAAGCAAGATGTTCTCAAAAATCCGCTCGCTACTAAGCGCGATAAACTAGCAATGTACTCACTCTTGTGTGGAAAATCAGTTTTTCGCTATGCTTGGAAAAAATACGCCACCAAACATAAATAGCGGCGATAAGCTCTGAGCACCACGTTTCCTTGATGCTGGGATGCAAATTAGCACCGCTAGTAAGCGATGCTAACTTATAAAGTGCTAATTTCACGAACGTATAGTCATATCAATTGCGGCCTTTAATTTCCAAGCCTTCGTGCTTGAGAAAGTTAATTGTGTCACACATAACGTCTTGGATTGATAATTCTGTTGTCCAGCCTAATTCTTTGGCGGCTAGACTTGGATCGGCGTAGAATCCAGCTAAGTCGCCAGCGCGACGCCCGACCACTTGGCAGGGTAACTTCGTACCACTTGCCTCATCAAAGGCTGCTACCATCTCGAACACCGAATGTCCTTCACCAGAGCCAAGATTATAAATTTTTACGCCATTTTGCATATGCTGCAATGCGGCAAGATGACCTTTGGCGAGATCGACAACATGGATAAAGTCACGGACACAGCTTCCGTCTGGAGTTGGATAATCATCTCCGTAAATTGACAATTCTGGGATCTCCCCAGTTGCAACTTTCATGATGATTGGCATGAGATTGTTTGGTCGGTCGTTCGGGTCTTCACCCAGTAGTCCAGAGGAATGTGCGCCAACAGGATTGAAGTAACGCAGGATAGTAACCTCAAATTCTGGATCAGCGTGTGCAACATCCTTAAGAATCTGCTCAATCATTGACTTGGTCCAGCCGTATGGGTTAGTAATATCTTGACCAGTTGTCATGGTTTCGACATAAGCCTCTGCATCCTGCTCGCCATAAACTGTCGCAGAGGACGAGAAAATAATACGTTTTACGCCAAACTCTTGCATGCACTCTAAGAGGTTGATCGTGCCGCCAAGGTTATTTTCATAATAGCGCAAAGGCTGCTCAACGGATTCAGCGACGGCCTTTAGGCCAGCAAAATGAATGACGGCTATATACTGAGTATCTTGGAAAACTTTAGCCAAGGCTTCGGCATCGCGTAAATCTACATTGTAAAATTTAGGTTTTTTGCCAGTCAGCTGGGCGATTTTGTCTAAGACCTCCTGCTTACTATTATAGAGGTTGTCCAAAATTTCCACATCATAGCCAGCTTGCATAAGCTCCACTACGGTATGTGAGCCGATATATCCCGTACCCCCTGTAACTAAAATTTTCCCTTGCTTCATATGCTACTATTGTAGCATGATTATGGGTTTTGAGGCTATTAAGGTGTGCATTTGTTGTATCGATGTGATAGGATGCTTTTTATAACTCTAGCACTTTTTTCTCAGGTAAAAGTTGGTATAATACTACTAGGATTGAATATACTTATTTCTAATCCTAGTAAGGCAATCGCACACCCAAAGGGAACGAACCGAAACGCTAAGGCTCAGTTTGAGTATATTAGAACTATTGTTGCTAAAAAGATGCAATTTTGCTAAAACTTCAAAAATTTGGAATACTATGAAGAGGTAATAATAGTTCTCTTAAGCTATGGTTTATAATTTCTTTTGGTATGACGGTTGCCTTTTTGGTAATACCCCCTCACCACCCTTAACCCATATACTATTTAGGTAGTAGCGACGCAGCGTACGGAGAAGCCGTCGTAACGGTTGTCGTTGAGGGTTGGGCCGACACTGGAGCTATTGAAGTTCAGGTTGTACGCGTAGGTACTAGAGTTGGCAGTACGTGACCAGTAGAGGCCGCTGGAGCCGACACGGTTCAGTGAGCCATTGTAGACGTACCCGGCATAAGGGAAGTTGTAGGGAGCAGAGCGGATCTTGTTAGAGCCGTCAGCGTTGTTAGCAATGCCAGCCGTGATAGTAAAACAGAAGATCCCCGCCTCCCTAGACGCCCTCTAACACCCCGCTAAGTTCAAACCTTCCTCATACCAAGGTTTTCATAAAAATCGCTTAGAATGGCTCTAAATAGGCTTAAACGGGAAAATGATACCGCAAAATGGCTAAAATTCGTGGTTTTTGGCTAAAAGTGCTAGATTATACAATATTTCGTAACTTAAGTCAAAGCTAAGAGAAAATGTTGGTTTTAACGAAATATACTAGACTCTTGTAACCAAACTAAAGTGTGAAAAAGCAAAAATTTCTAAATAAAGCTGTGGTTATTTTACTTGCCAGATCTTCTCTGACTCAGGGAATTATGCTATAATATACACTATATGAAACGGGATACAGGGTTAATTTTCCATGCTTTCTTGATTTTTGGCGATGCGTGTGCGATTTTGCTTTCATTTTTGGTGGGGTATTTCGTGCGGACGCACCTTGATCAGCGCCCGTTTTATTTTGATGCTAATCCGTGGCAATTTGTCTTGACGATGATGATTATGATACCGGTGTACTTGGTGATTCTGGCCACTTTTGGATTATATAATAAATCGGTGTTTTTAAGCCATAGCCGTTGGCATGAGGTGGGACGACTATTTTTAGCTTCGGTCATTGGCATGATGGCGATCATTACGTGTGATTTTTTCTTTGATTTGGACCTTTTCCCAGTACGCACGTTAGCTTTGTATACAATGGGATCATGCTTTATCTTGCTAAGCATTTTTCGTGGAGCAGTGCGTGCGGTTCGTAAGACCGCTCTGAAGCACAGTCGCAAAGCTGCCCTCAGGACTGTCGTGATCGGTAATACGAAAAATACTGAATATTTGGCGGACTATATTGCGGGATATCCTGAACTAGGATATCACCTTTGCGGGATTGTGGCGGGGGCGAAATATATCCCAAAAGATTTGCGGCGCAAGCAGTATTCTTCGCTCAAGGAAGCATTAAAAAAGTCTCGTCCAGATGTGATTTTTCAGACTGACAATAAGAGTACAGAATATGTCTATAAGCAGGCTGTCGATCGGCATTTGCTGTATTATTTTGTACCATCCAATGCTGCTTTGACATCGCAGATGGGTGAATTGGAGTTGATTGGACATATTCCAGCGATTATGGTGAGTGCGACACCGTTAGCAGGTGGGGCGAAGTTTGTCAAACGCTGTGGTGATCTGCTGGTGGGTGGCTTGATTTTGTTGCTCGCTTTGATTCCAATGGCGCTGATCTGGATTATTGAAAAGCTTTCTGATCCTAAGACCTCGGCAGTTTATTCTGAGACAAGGCTGTCGCGTTTTGACAAGAAGTTCAAGATTTACAAATTTCGCTCGATGAAACCTGAGTACTGTGGTATTTCTCCGGAGGAGGCATTTACAAAAATGGGTAAGCCGCACTTGATCAAAGAATACCGAGAGAATGGCGATATGATCCCGAATGACCCGCGCATTACGAAATTGGGTAAGTTTTTACGCGCTACTTCGCTTGATGAGCTACCGCAGCTGTTCAACGTCGTGAGAGGCGACATTTCCTTAGTTGGACCACGAGCTTTGGTGCCGGGGGAACTACGCCATTATGGTGATCGTTCGTTACTCTTGTCGGTTAAATCTGGTTTGACTGGTTTAGCACAAGTTTCTGGCCGTCGCGACATTTCCTTTGAAGAGCGCCGAGCTTTGGACCTGTATTATATCCAGAACTGGTCAGTATGGTTGGATATACGCATCATTTTCCGAACCATTGGCGCAGTACTATTACGAAAGGGTGCTCAATAATGAGCCAAAAGCCCAAAAAAATAGCCCTGGTCTGTGATTGGCTAACCACGCCAGGCGGAGCGGAAAAGGTTCTATTAGAATTACACAAAATATATCCAGATGCGCCGATTTATACTTCGCAGTATAATCCGCAACAGCTTAATTGGTTCGATGATGCGGTAGTCAAAACGGGGTGGATGCAAGCTTTTCCGAGTAGCCTGCGAAAGGTCTTGGGACCTTTGCGGCAGTTGTATTTTAGTCACTTAGATTTGTCGGAGTATGATCTGGTAATCTCAATAACAGGAGCTGAAGCGAAAGCAATCAAGGCACGAAAGCACCTCTGCTATTGTCATGTGCCGACGCAGTACTACTGGCAAATGTATGATAAATACGTTGAAAATCCTGGCTTTGGTATTTTGAACCCGCTAGTGAGGTTGTGTTTTAGACTTTTAGTGAAGCCGTTACGCAAGGCGGATTATCGGTCAGCCCAAAAGCCTGATCAGTTTGTCACAATTTCCACTTATGCTCAGGCGCAAATTCAGCAATATTATAATCGTGATTCTGTGATTGTTGCTCCTCCAGTGGAGATTGATAAGTTTAAGCCTAGACAACACAATAAGAAATCTTCGTCAAAGGTTGCGATGGAAAGTTTTCCACAGAAAACATTGCGTTTATCCGCATTTTCTCCACAAAGCAAGGGTAATTTTTCCACCAAAGAGCCTGAGTTATCCACAAAAGAGCGTAGTTTCTCCACTATAAATAGGGAGTTATCCACCGACAATGACCAGTTTTCCACAAGTTTTCCACCGGAAATCCACAGCAAGCAGGAAGAGGGGCAACAGCAAGACCCCTTTCCTAAGTATGCTTATCTTAAGAATCAACCAGCCTCCAAGCCAGAGATTATCTGTCCTCAGCCTTCAGCCTACTATATTATCTCTTGTCGTCAGGTGACTTGGAAACGAGTAGACTTGGCGATCCAAGCCTGCCTAGAAGCAAAAGTCCCTCTGTTAGTGGTAGGAGACGGATCAGAGCGTGCGCGATTGTTGGAAATCGCAGGCGATTTGCCTTTGATTAAGTTCTTGCCTTGGACTCCGACGGAGGAGCTGGCGTTTTATCTGCAGAATGCAAAAGCATATATTTTTCCGAGTTTGGAGCCGTTTGGGATCGCGGCGGTGGAGGCTTTGGCGGCTGGATGCCCAGTGATTGCTTACCAAGATGGAGGTAGTCGGGACTTTATTCAGCCAGGGAAGAACGGCCTGTTGTTCCAAGAACAGAGCGTAGACTCTTTGGTACAGACGATCAAGGAGTTTGAAACGCTAGAATTGGACCGTCAGACAATTATGAAGACAGCCAAAAGGTTTAGTGCGACGGTTTTTCGGCGGGGTATTAAAGAGCAAGTTGCTCAGCTAATGGCGTCAAAGGAGGGAAAATCATGAAAATTTTAGCAAAAATCTTGTGGGGGTTAGTTTACGCTTTGCCAGCGGTATTATTTTTCTCATACTATCCCATAATTTCCCTAGGTGGCAATAGTTCAATGAATTTCGAGCTCTCCCTGCCACTAATCTGGTTGGTATTCTTTGATCTGGGCGGCTTGGTATTATTGATACTTCTGTGGAGGCAGGTTCGTCGGATAGAATTACCAGGTATCTCCGATCGTAGATTCTTTTTATTGGCACTTTTGCCGCTCTATTTAACGTTATCCATTTTCTGGTCAGAAAACCCTTTGCGAGGTATTCTCACTGCAGGGGTAGTTTGGCTGATTTTCGTTGCTATTTTTGCGATATTGTATATTCTACCACAAACCGGAACACCCCAACGCTTGCGATATTCTGTTCTCGGCTCGCTCTTAATATCAGGCGTACTAGTAGGAATTTGGTGCTTCATCCAGAGTATACTAGATACGCTTGGATGGTTGCGTGAGAATACGTTGATGTGTGCCGGATGCAGCTACCGTTCGTTTGGCTTTCCACATCCGTCAGGATTCGCTATTGAGCCGCAATTTATGGGAAACCTACTTCTAGCTCCCACCTTGACAGCACTGTATTTGCTCATATCAACAAAGGTGATTAGTAAAAAACCGAACAAGCCAAGCTCCACCCAGCTTGTAAAATGCAAAAATAATGGTATAGCAGAATATAAAGCCACTAGTTGGCAATATGCGGGGCTATGTATGGTGGCGGGATTTTTATCGCTCACCCTATTTTTTACCTTTTCTCGTGGAGCAATTTACGCCTATGGTGTAGCATTGACAGTAATGATGATTATGGCTTTACGACGGAGGCTATTTCGGTGGGTATTAATTGCTGTGCCGGTCATTAGTTTTATCTTATCGTTAGTGGTACAGGGGACTTTTGCAGAGTTTGGCCCAACCAGTGAAAGTTTTGGCTCCGCTGTTAGTAAATCCCTCCATCAACTCTCTCTTGGTATTATTGATTTGCGCTCACTCTCGGAGGATACCACTAAGTCTGTGGAAAACTCTAGTACCAATTGTGGAAAAGATATGGAAAATACTGCGAATGCAGTGGATAACTCTTGCGAAAGTGTGGATAAAAATGTGGATAAAATGCAAGATCTTGTGGAAAACACTCCAGAAACGGTGGAAATCCCCACTCCGAAAGAAACGGACGAGGAGGCAATTTTTGAAGGCTATGTGCCAGAGTCTACGAATATTCGCTTATCGCTGAATAAAACTGCAGTGAAGACCTGGTGGCAGAACCCGAAGAATTTTCTGATCGGAGTGGGATTAGGTGGTGCTGGCACAGCTATGCACAATGCTTTTCCAGATGAAGTAACCTCGCCGAAAGAGATAGTCCAAAACGAACCCTTTAGTCTTTTGTTAGAAACTGGTCTAATTGGGATAGTCTTGGTAATCTTTGAGCTACTGATTATCTTTTTTCCAAAGCTTTTCCCAGGTCGATTCTTGGATGGCCGTAGCTACAAAGTTATGTGGCAACGGACACAGCTAGAACAGCAGAAGCAACGGCGGGGAAGTAGTTTAGGCTCCTGGCAACATTCTGCTGTCGTGCTACTGTTACCTTTGTTTATTGCCTATTTTGTGACCCTAAACTTCTTCTCTGGTCTGCCAAATGCCCTGCAAATCTATCTTATGCCACCCCTGTTATATTTAATCCTCCAGAAAAATCTTAAAAAAGCCTTGCTTTTCTCTCAAAATGCGCTATAATGTAACCATGTCGCGGGATAGAGCAGCCTGGTAGCTCGTTTGGCTCATAACCAAAAGGTCGTTGGTTCAAATCCAACTCCCGCCACCAAAATTAGCACTAGTATCGCCCCCCCGATCTAGTGCTAATTTTGTTTTCAATCCTGACTCTTCAAGTCTAAGAATTATTGTTTTGGCTTGTTATCTTGAGAGTTTGGGAATTTTACTACAAAGCTAGAAAATCCCCCTCCGAAGAGGGGGAACGCTGCAAACTTACCGTGTGGGCTTGGTCTTGTACTCGACACTGGCGGGGCAGTATACTTGCCAATAGGAGGCGGTCGGGATATAGGTAGTGCCATTGCGACAGTAAGCACAGTGGAAAAGCAGATCGGTCGGCTCACCATCGCCAGCTAAGGCGAAGGGGAATTCGGGAATATAGTAGGGGTGATCGGTTAACGCTAAGTTGTGCCATTCGCGAACGCGCGTTGGTGGCAGCATCGCCGGATGGCGTCGCGGATCTAAGTGAACGTCGTAAGTTTTGATCTGGGGGTTGTGACTGGTAGCAGTGAAGCGCAGATGGACTTGTGTAGAAGGTGTCGGTAAGACAACCATGACGTAATCCTTGTGCGACAGCGACGACCAAAGATAGAGGGTGAGGCGACACATATGGTCAATCATGAAACCGCCTACATAGTAGTGGTTGATGGTTGCGTCATCCTGGCCATAAAAGCACAGTGCTTGCAAGGCAGTACGCACTTCAAAGATGCTATTGGTGAGCCGCTTACCACTCCAAGAGAACTTAGCATCATGGATCAGCCTCTGCCAGTTCGCGCGGGCGCGCTGATCGGCATCAGTGTAACCATAGGAGATCAAGCTTAGGCGCAGGGGTGTGTTGGGGTCATTCATCGCAAGCAATGTCTTGGATGCTTGGCTGTTCCAGCATTCGGAGCTAGCCACAGAATAATAAAAGGGATTTGTGATGATACGGGTGCGACTGATGGACTGAGTGTTTAGCATAGTGTACCTCTCTTTCTCATTTTCCGAAATCGTGAAGTTTGCTAATGGTTAACGTGCGGCGACTAGGATGTCACACTGGCTTATTATAGCATAATAATACAAGGTAGTAGGATGGAAAATCGTTCAGTTTTAAGTAATGACTTGCTAAAACCAGAAACCCCCAGACGAACTGGGGGTTTAAGCTTCTGGTCTAAGAGTAATTAAGCGAATTACTCTACTTCGGTGGAAGCTAGCTTGTCATTGTCAACCTTGACATCTTGATTGAGGTCTTTATCGACAGAATCGGTTGGTTCCACGAAGTCGTTTTCTTCGGTTTTTGCTTCTGGCTGAGTAGATTCGACTGGATCGGCAACATCTTGGGTTTCGATGGTGGCGTTGTCGTCATCGCTGGTTTCGCTCAAAGCGTTCAGGAGGGAATCTTCAGCATTCTTGCGCTTCTTTTTCTCTGGAGCTTTGGCTAGCTCGATGTCAATATCGAAGCCAGTAAGCTTGGAAGCGAGGCGTACATTCTGACCTTGGCGACCGATTGCGATGGACTGCTGATCCTCGCTGACGAAGACCTTAGCTTTCTTATCATTGATCTCAACTTTCACCACCTCAGCTGGCGACAAAGCTTCACGGATGTATTCCTGAGCATTATCGCTCCAGTTGATGATGTCGATTTTTTCGCGTTCACCAATTTCGTTCATGATAGCTTGGACGCGAATACCACGACCCCCGACGAAAGTGCCTACTGGATCAACACCAGGGACATTGGATTTGACGGCGATCTTGGTGCGGCGACCAGCTTCGCGGGCGATACCTTTAATCTCAACTGATCCATTCTCAAGCTCTGGTACTTCTTGGCGGAAGAGATACTCTACGAAGTCTGCACTACCACGGGAAAGGATCAGCTGTGCACGGGCATCATCGTGTTCGACACCCTTAATATAGACTTTAAGGCGCTCGCCCACGGTGTAATATTCGCCATCGATCTGCTCGCTGCGTGGCATAATACCACTAGCGCGACCGAGATCGACCCGCACGACGCGAGGAGTAACCTGGGCGATGATACCATTCACGATTGTACCGATTTTATCCTCGAACTCCGTCAATACCGCATCACGCTCCGCTTCGCGTAATCTTTGTACAACGACTTGCTTAGCGGTCATGGCTGCGACACGACCAAAGTTGGTCACTTCGTGAACTTCTTCGACGATATCACCTACCGCGGCATCAGCCTTGAGAGCTTTAGCTTCTTCTTGTGGGATCTCAGTAGCAGGATTGTAAGCCAATCCATCTTCGATTACCTCGCGGCTGACATAGACTTTAGCAGTACCATTCTCAGTGTTAAGTAAAGCGCGGACGTTCATGTCTTTATCGCCGTTATCACGACGCCAAGCGGCAGCAATTGCCATCTGTACGACATCAAGTACGGTTTCCTTCGGCAAGCCTTTTTCTTCGGCAATAGCATCCACCATCGCAATCATTTGTTTGAGATCTAAACCTTCCATTTTTCTCCTCTCTAGGTTAATTTTCGTAGGAACTTGACCCATCTTTGGTAACCTCAGGGCTTATCCGTATCGTTGTATCCTAAACGAAAACCCGACCCTCTTCAGGTCGGTCAATATCAGTATAAACTCATTGTAACAAAGTTACGGCTCCCTGTCAACAGGAAAAGGGCGCTTCTGAAGAAGCGCCCGCGCAAGGAGCAGAAGATTCTGCATGATTGCTTGTAATGTGCGTAAGATGATACTGCCGTTTGTAACGGAGTTGTAGAAAATGGTGATAGTCTTGCATTAATTATAACCTCTGGGCTCGTGGTCAACTGATTCGGGATGGACGGGTTGATACATTCCAGCCGGAGGATTTTGAGTAACGTACTCCTCCAGCGCGTCCCGCACCGGACCATCTTCCATGCATTCATAGGCGGCATAAATGACGTCCTCTTTGTTTTTACCAGGCATGGGATTGTTCGCAGCGTACTGTTCTACTGCATCCCGCGCCGGACCATATTCGATACAACCAAAGGTAGATTTAACGGTCTTCGCCTTGTTTGCATCACTATGGTTACTCGGTTGCCAGAGCAAGATAAGAAGGACGAGCCCAGCAATGAGCGCAAAAAATGCTACACTGCCGAGTTTGTTCCGAATAGTTGCCCGTTCGATCCCGGGTTCGTTCTCTGTCTCCGGTGTCTTGGTTGTGTTGTAGCGATTGTTCATGATATGACCCTCCTCATATATTTTTGATAATGAACTTTTGCTCGCTTTGTAGATACGCGACGAATCAGATACGGTGCGCTAAAGAGAATTAGCACCTCCGCAAAATGACCAATAGGTATTTTAACCCGAGTTTCACCTCTTTTCTATCATCTTAATATTCATGGAGTATCTAGCTGCTACACTAATACTTCCATGTTCTCATTGTAGCACAGGTGAACGAAAATGTCAATACTTTTATGGCTATTTTTGACAGATGGTCAAATTATAGTGTTTTCAGGCACATTCGCCTCTTGAAAGCTCTCAAGCTTGGCAGTCTTGACATCTAGGTGCTAGCCTGCTACAATAAGTTAGTTAGCAGTCATAATGCCTGAGTGCTAATTTATTCACCTAGCACTATTGACACTAGAGTGCTAGAGGATTATAATGATTTTTATAGATTATAGCCTAAGAATTGATAGGGAAGAAAGGAAATTATATGTCAAAAATTATTGGTATTGACCTTGGCACGACCAACTCCGCCTTTGCCTATATGGTGGCTGGCAAACCAGAGGTAATTACAAATAGCGAGGGTGATCGCACGACACCTTCAGTGGTAGCGGTGACTAAGAAAGGTGACCGTCTAGTGGGTAAAGTTGCGCAGCGTCAGCGTGTAACCAACCCGAAGAACACAATTTATGGTATTAAGCGTTTGATTGGTCGCAAGTTTGATGATAAAGAAGTGCAGCGTGACCTCGATATTATGCCATATAAGATTGTGAAAAAAGGTAATGGCGTAGCCGTCGAGATGGATGGTAAGGAGTATACTCCAGAGGAAGTATCAGCGATGATCTTGTCAAAGATTAAGGCTGATGCTGAAGCTTTCTTGGGTGAGAAAGTCACCGAGGCGATTATTACCGTGCCAGCTTACTTTAATGATTCTCAGCGTCAAGCCACTAAAGATGCTGGTAAGATTGCTGGCCTTGAGGTGCGTCGTATTATCAACGAACCAACCGCTGCGGCTTTGGCCTATGGTCTAGAGAGTAAGAAAGACGAGAAGATTGCGGTCTTCGACCTTGGTGGTGGTACGTTTGATGTTTCGATCTTGGATATCGGTGATGGTGTCTTTGAGGTGAAGTCTACGAACGGTGATACCCATCTTGGTGGTGAAGATTTCGATAATATCATTGTGAATTTCTTGCTGGATGAGTTTAAGAAAGAATCTGGTATTGATATTCGTGATGATGCTGCGGCTATGCAGCGCGTGAAGGACGAAGCTGAGAAAGCTAAGAAGGAGTTATCCAGTACTACTTCAGTAGAGATTAACTTGCCATTCTTGACGGCCGATGCTGATGGTCCGAAGCATTTCGAGTATACTCTGACCCGTGCGAAGATGGAAGAGTTGGTGAAGCCACTCCTGCAACGCTTGGCTGAGCCAGTTGAGAAGGCACTCAAGGATGCTAAGCTAGAAGCAAAAGACATTGACGAGATTGTGATGGTGGGTGGTATGACACGCATGCCAGCCGTAGTGGAAGAGGTGAAGAAAATCTTCGGCAAAGACCCAATGCAGGGCGTGAACCCAGATGAAGTTGTAGCTGTCGGTGCTGCGATCGAAGGTGGTGTATTGCAGGGTGATGTGAAAGATGTCCTATTGCTAGATGTTACGCCATTGTCATTGGGTATCGAGACGATGGGTGGAGTTTCGACAAAGCTAATCGAGCGCAATACGACCATTCCAACCAGCAAATCCGAGGTCTTCTCGACGGCTGCGGATAATCAGCCACAAGTAGAGATTCATGTCCTTCAGGGTGAGCGTGAAATGGCTGCCGACAACAAGTCGCTCGGTCGTTTCATCTTGGATGGTATTGCGCCGGCTCCTCGTGGTATTCCACAGATCGAGGTAACGTTTAATATTGACGCTAATGGTATTTTGAACGTAACCGCGAAAGACAAGGGTACTGGTAAAGAACAGTCTATTACCATTCAGAACTCCGGTAATATGAGCAAAGAAGATATTGAGAAAGCTCAAAAAGAAGCCGAAACTCACGCCGAAGAGGATAAGAAGAAACGTGACGCGATCGACGCTAAGAATCAGCTTGAGAATGCGATCTATCAGGCCGAAAAGATGCCGGAAGAGTACAAGGACAAGATCTCTGAAGACGACGCAAAGAAGATCAAGGAAGCTGTCGAAGAGGCCCGTAAGTCCTTAACCGATGCTGATGCTGACAAAGAGAAATATGAGTCAGCCCTGAAAGCTCTCAACGAGATTTTGATGCCGATTGGTGCTAAGATGTATCAGAACACCACGACTGATGCCAAAGAGGGCGAAAAAGTCGAAGATGCCAAGGCTGATGATGATGCCGTAGAGGGTGAAGTGGTTGATAAAGAATAAACCACATTAAGTCATTAGGGCTATTGGATGGATCTATATTACGTGCAGATTGACAAGAGTTTCGATTCTCAAATAAAAGCGCAGGAAAAACGGCTACCCGAGGGTAGCCGTTTGCGTGAGTAGGCTTCAGGTGGGACACGAGAGCGTCCAGGCAGTGATTCTCTCCATGTATAAAGCATGCGGATCAATGATCGTATAGGGGCAATGCGGGGAAGTCCCCTCATAATCCACCAATGCCATGGAGTCGGTGTTCAGTAGGATGGCTTGTGCGCCACTACTAGTCAGGCTGGGCTCAAGGGACTGCCACAACCGCCGCGCCTCTTCCTTGACGGCAGTAGGATCGGTGTCGTACAGGAGATCTATCTGTATGGCACGCAAGTTGATGGACAGTTGGAGCTCCTGGTCGATAGAGCAGGTCTACAGACCAGCAGCTTGCAACTGTGCTGTGAGGGTCTTATCGACTTCCGGTATTTCGAGATTGGGCTGGATCCACAAACGTTTCAGACCTTTCTCGTGACAAAAATCGATGATAGCCTCGTGCATCGGGAAGCATTGCAACGGCATAGCGAGCTTTTTCTGTGTGCCTACCTTCGCCATTTCACGGGCAAGTCTGGCAAGCAAAGCGTCCGAGTTGGGCCCAAAAGCCACTGCCATCTTTCGTTTGGTTTTCAAGAAACAATCCGGCAGCGGCTGCGCGTTGGGATCCCGGATTAACTGTAGGATGGAGTCGGGAGTGGCTCGCGCAACGATGTTCATGTTGCTAAAGTTATGCTGCTTCTGCTGTGCTTCAGCGATTGTGCTGGTGAGAAGCATGGATGCATCCTGGATCAGTTCATCTGTGTCAGCGATAAGAATGATACCGTTCATGAGTGGCCTCCTTACAAAATTTGGTTGAGTCTGTGACATGGTATTAGGCTGAAGCTTACTACGTTAATAAAATGCGACCATTTTTAGGTGATGGCACACCAAAACAGACTTTTAGTTGGAAGCTAAAGCCCTATATCTCCATTGTATCATAGATACTAATTTTTGTCAATAGCTAGGAGCAGTGTGATACAATAATAGAAAGGAGTCAATCATGGAGAAACTATTTTTAGTTACCAATCCAGGTTCATCGTCGCGTAAATACGCTCTTTACCGAGGTGATAAGGCGATTTGCCGCTTGCATTTCGAGCTAGAGGAGAGGGAGATCATCTGTACGATCAAGCACCCAGATGGGATGAAGAGAAAACTAGTTGGCAGCTTTAGAAAGCTAACCGAAACAGTCAAATACGTCAAAGAAATTTTAGAAAACGAAAACTATATCAACAAAAACACTAAATTAGATGCGGTTCTTGCTCGGGTAGTTGCCACGGGCGATTATTTTTCTCGAGACCATTTAGTGGATCGGGAATGCCTAGCGAAGCTAGAAGTAGCCAAAAAACGCACACCGTTGCATGTGCCAGTGGTGGCGGCGGAAATAGAAGAATGTATGCGACGCTTTGACGGCACGCCAGCGATTATTATATCGGATTCAGCTTTCCATACCTCGCGTGATAAAGTGCACACTTATTATGCGATTGATCTTGACCTAGCGGAACAGGCAGAGATTAAAAAATATGGTTTTCATGGTCTGAGTGTTGGTTCGGTGGCTAGATGTATGAAAGCAGCAAAGCTTAATCATGGCAAAGTCATCGTCTGTCATATTGGCTCGGGCAGTTCGGTAACGGCATTGCAAGATGGTTGCTCGTTTGACACGTCAATGGGATATACGCCACTAGAGGGAGTGATGATGGCGACACGTTGTGGTGATATTGACGCAGCGGCGGCTCTAGCAATCGGGCGCAAGCTGAAGCTGGAAGGGGAGAAGTTAGAAGAATACCTCAATAAGAAATCTGGCCTGCTCGGTGTATCTGGAGAATCTGACGATATGCGTGATGTGATTAGCTTGCGTGACGATGGTGACGAGCGCGCCAAGCTTGCCTATGATATGTATATTTATCGGTTGCAACGAGCGATCGGGCAGATGGCAGCGTCACTACAAGGTGTGGACGCACTGGTCTTTACGGCAACGATCGGTGAGCGCAATTCGGAGATCCGCCGTGACATTATAGCGGGGTTGGAATATCTAGGCTTCAAAGTGAATGATACAAGGAATGCGGACGGATTGACCGAAGGTCGGTACTGTGTTGTGTCGGACGCCCAGTCGAAGCCGATTTATGTCGTCCAAACAGACGAGACTGGCGAGATGATCCGCCGCGCGCAGAGTTTATTAGGGCATTGACTAAAAGAAGAAAAATTGTAGAATATAAAGCATGAATGACCAAGTGACGCAGTTGGAAACGGATGAGATCCTACGGTTGGCTGAGCGAGCTTTCTTTCAGAATGGTGAGGGTGACTTTGTTGAGCTCGGTTGCTATCGTGGCGACACCTCGGTGCTTCTCGGTAAGCTTCTACAAAATCTGCAAAGTGCTTCTATAGTTCCTCCACGTCACCTTTGGATTTACGATTCTTTTGCAGGATTGCCAGAAAAGACCCGTGAAGACGCTTCTGGTGCAGGGGCGAATTTCCAAGCTGGGGAACTTTTTGTGACTAAGCGCGAAGTGGTCGCAAAAATTCGGCGTCACAACCTGAAAAATATTATCATTAAGAAAGCGTGGTTTGACGAACTAACTGATGCAGACTTGCCAAAAAAGATTGCCTTTGCTTTTTGTGATGGCGACCTCTATAGTTCGATTCGGACGAGCTTGCGTTTGGTTTGGCCACGTCTGGCGAAGCAGGGGATTGTCATTGTGCATGATTATAATAACGCAGAACTACCAGGGTCGGCTCGAGCTGTCGATGAGTTCCTAAAGTCACATCCAGAAGTTCAGCTTAGGGTGTGGCAAACGCTTGCGATTTTATCTAGAAAAGCTTGAGGAGATTTGTAGTGCTATCTCGGCGGCTAGATGTTGGCAGATGGTGATTTTGAGTGCTAAAACATCGTTGTCGGGAGATCTATTCTGTGCTAAAATAAGCCCAGAGTAGTATTGATAACTCGGCTCATTTTAAAGTGGGTTTTTGACTGAGGAAATTATGGCAAAAAGAGATTATTATGATATTTTAGGTGTTTCGAGGAACGCATCGGATGATGAGATTAAAAAAGCTTATCGTAAACTTGCGATCAAGTATCATCCTGATAAAAACCCAGGCGACAAAGAAGCTGAGGCGAAGTTTAAAGAGATCTCTGAGGCACATGAGATTTTGTCGGATAAGCAGAAGCGCGCACGTTATGATCAGTTTGGTCATGCTGGTGTCGGTGGTAATGCCGGGGGTGGCAATCCTTTCGCTGGCGGTAATTACAACTTTAACGGTCAGAGTTTTAACTTCGACTTCGGTGCTGGCGGTGGCTTAGACGATATTTTGGGTTCGATCTTTGGCTTTGGTGGCGGGCAACGTCGCCCAGCTCGTGGCACCGATTATCGTACGACTGTGGTCTTGAATTTTGAAGAGGCGGTTTTTGGCGTGACAAAAATCATTACGGCCGATGGTAAGGAACTGAAAGTGAAGATTCCTGCTGGCATTGACGATGGCATGTCGATTCGTTTGACTGGCAAGGGCGGTGCTGCACCAAAAGGTGGTACGAAAGGTGATCTGTATGTATCGGTGCGTGTGAAGCCACACAAGCATCTCACGCGTGAGGGTAGTATTATTCTGTCGGAAAAAACAATTTCTATGGTCGATGCTGCACTGGGCACAGAGGTGGATGTCGAAACTGTCGATGGTAATGTGCGCATGAAGGTGCCGGCTGGCACGCAGTCTGGTACTCCGTTCAAACTTTCTGGTCACGGTGTGCCTTTGATGCGTAGTGATGGTGATCGCGGTCCACACATCGTGACTATTATTGTTGAAACTCCGAAGAATCTCTCCAAGCGTCAGAAAGAGCTTCTGGAGGAATTTCGGAATCCGAAAAATAAGAAGCGCGGACTTTGGGGATAGATTAGCTAACTAAGACTAGAAATTATTAAACGAAAGCTAAAACTATTGACAAATTAACCTATCTGTGCTATAATGGAAGGATATGGCTACGAATATGATGAAAAAAGAGCTTAAGATCATTGGCGCAAACGCCCTGATTACAGTGGCGGGGATTAAAGGTATCCCGGCTAAGGTTGACACGGGCGCGTCTTTATCATCGATCTGGGCGAGTAATGTGCATGTAAATGATCAGCATCAGCTAGAGTTTACCTTGCTTGCGCCAGGTCATGAGCTCTATACTGGAGAGGTGATCAAAGTGGATAATTATGAAGTTCAACAGGTGCGTAATTCCACTGGTGATGTGCACATGCGTTACAGGGTTACTCTACCAGCGACTATTAAGGGTAAGCGGATTTTGGCCACGTTTACTTTAGCAAACCGCAGCAAAAACAACTTCCCGGTCCTGATCGGGCGGTTGACTCTGAAAGGTAAGTTCTTAGTGGATGTATCAAAGGTCAGCATCCCTACGCCACCGTCAATGGATAATGATGGCTTCAATGACGAGTTATGCAAGGATCCACAAGGATTTCATCAAAAATACATGAGCAACGGCACTTATAGCAAATAGACAAACAGAGATAATCTCAGGAAAAATGCCTTAAATTCGCCAAAAATAGTAAAAAGTCATTGACAAAACGCTTAAGGTGTGGTAAAATAGAAGAATGAACATCGCAATTTTATCAAATGGCAACGCGAATTATTCTACCAAACGACTTGTTGAAGAGGCAGAGAAACGCGGACATAAAGTTAAAGTAGTTAAGTATAAGAACTGCTATTTGTCTTTGGATGAGAAACACCCAAGCGTGCATTACCGTGGCAAATTATTGTCGGGGTATGATGCGATTATTCCAAGGATCTCCAATAATATGACACGTTATGGTTGTGCGGTAGTACGCCAGTTTGAGATGCAGGGGGCTTGGACGGCTTCTAGCTCGATTGCGATTACGCGTGCGCGCGATAAGTTGCGTTCGCAGCAGATCTTGACGAAAGCCGGCGTTGACACGCCAAAGACATTAGTTTCTCGCAATACGACTGATATCGACGAGTTGCTAGAGCAGATTGGCTTGCCAGTGATTATTAAGCTGGCGACTGGTACGCACGGTAACGGTGTAGTCTTGGCCGAAACCAAAAAAGCGGCGAAGTCTGCTTTACAAGCCTTCTATCTTTATAATGAAGATGGCACTAACGTGCTTTTGCAAGAATATGTTAAGGAATCCGCTGGTACGGACATCCGTGCCTTTGTAGTTGGATCGCGGGTTGTGGCGAGCATGCAGCGCCAGTCGCTTGACGATGATTTTCGTAGTAATTTACATAAAGGTGGCGAGGGGACAAGTATTAAATTGACCGCCGAGGAAAAGCGGATTGCAGTACGAGCCGCTAAGGCGATGGGCTTGCATATTGCTGGTGTTGATCTGATGCGTTCGGCGCGCGGACCGTTGGTGCTTGAGGTGAACGCTTCACCAGGATTTGGTATTGAGCGGATCACGAAGCGCAACGTAGCAGAAAAGATTATTGATTACGTTGAGAACAACGCGACGCGCAAGAATTCTAAAGACCGCGTAGGTGCGTAGAATTATAAAGATTATTCTAGAAGGCAAAGTGCTAGGAAACTAGCACTTTTTGCCGGTCTGTAGGGTTTTACAAAAAATGTGCCTTTTGAGCATAAAAGCTTTGACAAATATAAAAACTTTGCTATAATGGACTCAACAAAGGAAGGAATATAAACATATGAAAAAGACACAAATTGTCGCCGCTTTGGCGTTTGCCTTCATGTTGGGTGCGGCTATACCAATTATTCAGTTGTCGACAGCTTCAAGTGTGGTCGCTAGTGAGGCGGTGGAAGAGGGAGCAAGCTCAGCAGCAGAAGGTGTCACAGATACAGAGTCAGCCGAGGGAACGTCTGATGACGTTGCTGATGTGACCGATGGTGATGTTGCGGATGACAATACTCTTGATGACAATACTACTGATGGTAATGTCGCAGACGACAACGATGCTGGTCAGACAACCCCAATAATTAATGGGGTGATGGCGGTCACTACAGAGGCGATGTTTGCAGAGGCTTTAGCTAATGCTGAGGTGAACAAGATTGTGCTTGAGGCGGATCTTGACGTGGTAGCTTCAGGTATTATTGAGCGCGATTTGACGATTGATCTGAATGGTCATAGTATCACGAATCAAAAGGGTGTACCAGTCGCAGTCTATAGCGGTAAGGTGACCCTGACTGGTTCGGGTGTTTTGCACGGTCGGGGATGGGGGAATGGCCTAGAGGTCTTTGGCTCAACAGAGAATGTTAGCAATTATAGTGTTGTGACGATCGGTGAAGGGGTGATCCTAAAAAGCGATGCGATGTATGGATTGTCGATTTTGCCGAATGCTAGCTCTGCAACAAAGGACTCTTATGGTATTGTGGTTAATTTTGCTGGTAAGATGGAAGCACCATATGGATTTTCGATTCACGGTAGTATTCAGCATCAGACCAATTGCCCAGAGATAAATATCCTGAATGGTGCGGAAATTATTTCAGTCACCGAGAGTGATAGCACGCCGATTTATGCAGCGGGAGTTGGAAACTGGCGGATTGGCGCTGTTAAGCTTAGGGGTAAGACTGGTCTAGGTATACGTGCTGGTCGGTTCGATTTTGCGGGTACTGATATCGAGATTGATGGCGAAATGCGTGAGCCAAACACTGGTAGCGGTGGTATTGATGGTGTTGGAGCGGTCTTCCAGATCGAGCATCATAAGAGTTACGCCGATGCGATTGTCTTAGATATTAATGGTGGAACTTATCGCAGCGTCCAAGGGGATGTATTTTATGAATATGGTGATCTGGGTGCGACCAGAGCTGCTAAGGCTCCAGCAGATATTAATATTAAGGCTGGTAGTTTCATCGCTGGCCCAGGACGCGAAATTTTTGGTGGAACAATTCAGAAGGATGATATTGAGATCTGGGGTGGTACATTCAAGGGGGCTGATGTAGCCCAGTTCCAAGAGAATGGCTATTTGAAAGAGAATCTCAAGGTCGACGAAAATGGTACGGTAGTAGCTGATGTCAAGATTGATCCGGTCAAACCTGACACTAATACAGACGAACCAATGACCGATAATCCTACTGAGGATGAGAATGATGAGGCTGATTTGCCAAATACTGGTGCGAGGCGATCTCGTGGGATAGCGAGCGCGGTAGCTACGGCAACGCCAGTCGTATTATTGCTCGGAGCAGCAGCGGTATTTTATAGCGGGCGGATTTTGAAACGTCGTTATGCTGCGCGTATGGCAGAGATTGACTGCGAAATCAGCCAAATGGAAACTATCGAGAAGCTTGAACCTTCTCGTGTCGTGATCGATGAAGGTGATGAGGAACCAGTCATTGAGAGATTTGTAGCAGTACCGATCGAGCGCGAGGAGAAGAAATTGCCTCAGGTAGACGTCTTTGTACCGAAAGATTAGCCTGGTACGAATCCTACACAAGGTCAAATTCGATCGACAAAGAAATTCACTGGGTCACTCCGAGAGGGGTGACCCAGCTGTGTGCAGGCAGCTTAACTTACTTTTGAATCTAAAACAAAGCTGAGAATAATCCATTTATATTAAAATAGAGCTATACCTTTGTCAAAAAATGCCTGATTTTTCCACCAAAATCCACAAATTTTGCCTAAATTTTGGCGAAATATCCACGAAAAATGGGAAAAGTGCTTGACATTTTTTTTTTTATTGCGTAAAATAGAAGTAGTTAACAATTAATTCATTAAGGAGAATAATAATGAAGAAAAGTCAAGTTTTGGCTGCTCTCGCATTAGCATTTGCATTAGGCTTGGGTGCAGTTGCACCTACTGCTAGCACTTATGCTACAGTAATTTATCCTGTTGGCACAACTCAGGAACAGATCGATGCTAATAACCGTGCTATTAATAGCGAAGTGAATGCTGCTTTGAAGGCTTACGGTGATTTGGAAAAAGTCGCTCAGTATGATACTCTTTACTTCCAAATTGAGGACACCACTTCTGGTCTGCGTAAAACCATCAGTGATGATGTAAAGGATCTTTTGACTGCTTACAATAATGACACCATCGCTAATTTCAACAAGGCTAATATCAATGGTCTGATCAGCCAGCTAGAGGCTCTTGAGAACGGTGCTACTGGTGGTCTTTATGAAAAGAACGCTGATGATACTTATAAAAACATCAAGTCTACCAGCAATTTAACTCAGGCTACTTTGAAGTCTTTGAGCAACTTATCTCGCGCTAACAACTTGACTGATGCCTACAATGCAGCTCGCACATTGCGTGATACTGCTGCTCAGAACTTGAGCATCCTCAATACGAACTACAATACTCCAGCTGCAGGTGTGGTTGAGACCGCTATTAACTTGTCCAACGGTATCTTCGCTGGTGCTAACGCTTTCTTGAATGAGCTTCAAGGTAAGTTCGCTGCTATTACTAGCACACCAGATGCTTACGCCAACCTGATCAAGGCTGTTAGTGAATCTGCTTACGACTCTTTGGTCAACAGCGCTGCTTGGGTAAATGCTACCGATGCTATTTCTGGCCGTGCTACTCGCTATGGTTTGGCAATGCAGGCTGCTGCAAACTTGCCAAAGTACAAGTTCGTCAAGCCTCTTCAGGATGCAAAGAAAGAGTTTGACAAGATTAGGGCTACTGACCAGGATGTAGACTACGCTAAGGCTAAAGAATACATCGCCGCTTTCAACACCGCAATCGCTAACTACCGTGATGGTAAGACCACCGGTGGTGATGGTTCCAACGGCAATAATGATGGCGACGGCAATGATGAAGGCAACAAAGCTCCAGACACTGGTGTTCTAGCTAACGCTGAAGGTTCTGCTTCTACAACTGTAGCTATGGTTGCTGGTATCGCTACTGCTCTTACCGCAGCAGGTGCTGGTGTAGTTGCTTACCGCAATGCTCGTCGTAGCACTCGTAAATAGTTAACTCTTCGTTAATTATATAATGGGAAGCCCTGGCTCTGGCTGGGGCTTCTCGTATCGGACTCTCCAGTCCCCCTGATACCTTAGAGGATCGCTAAAGAACGCCAAATTAGTTTGGGCTTTGATATTGATCAAATCCTTGATTTAATTTATTTATATCTACTTGTTCTCTAGTATCGTCTAAGGTATTAGTGGGATTTGTATCATAACAATCAACTTATGGTATAATAATGTGTCCAAAGATGAATTATTAGAACGAATGGCTCGCAGTATGGCTCGTAGTATGGAAGTTGAAGGTGCCGCTTTTCAGAAGTCATATAAAAAAATTCTCAAGTCCGCTCGTTCGCATCACAAATAAACATGAAACCTGGATATTTCACGGAAACTAGTGATATTTACCCATTTGCTGGTAAAGTACGAACAGTTAATATTTCTAAGCCAGATAGTCCCGTATCATTTTGTTATGTTGGTTTTATTCTGCCTGAACCAAATCGCCTTTTTAGTGAGTTTTCCACGGATCAATATCTTCTGAATCTGCCCACGGAGGATTTCTCGACCTATGGTCAAATTCAGAGGCTCTATCATAAAATAGTCTTCAAAATAAACTGACCCCAAGCCAACTCCTTCGCCTGTCTTAGTCTGTTTTTCTAACCTTAAAATATTCTTAAAATCTTCCCATAAACAAACGCTTTTGTCAAAAAATGTCTGATTTTCCACCAAAATCCACAAATTTTGCCTAAATTTTCCACGAAAAAATGGGAAAAGTGCTTGACTTATATCAAAAAGCCGTTAAAATAAGAATTAGATATAAATTAAATCAAGGAGAATATCAAATGAAAAAGGCTCAGATTTTGAGCACTATTGCATTAGCATTTGCATTGGGTGTCGTTGCACCTGTGGCTGGTATCATTGACGCTACTAGCGTTAGCGCATATAGCGACGAAGATGGTACCGCTACTCTTAGCGATGTCAACAATTCAATTGCTTTTGTAGAGAACGACGCAACTTATAAAGCTTATCTTAAGCTTCAAGCCGCTAATACTGCTTACACTGCAGGTATCGCCAACGGTACCATTAGTGATTTAACCTCAACTGATTGGTCTGACATTTTGACAGAGATTCAATCAGCAAACCCAGTTTTTGGTTATAATACTGCAGCTATTAGCAAAAGTATCACTGATGCAAACAAAAACAGTGATAAAGTAAAAAATGCTATTGATGGTGCTAAAACTAGCGAGCTTTACAATGCTTTGGCTGGTGTCTTGGCTGTTCTTAACGACAACAAAGCTACTGATGCTCAGTTGGTAAAAGCTGCTACTAAGGTTCGTACTACTGTTGGTTGGAAGGATGATACTACTACTGTCGGTATGGGTCTTTTGAGTAAGACCGAGTATGACAATCTTCATCCAGAAGAGGCTAAGCTAGTAAACTACCGTGGCGATGGAAACCCATACAAGAACTGGGGTACTTATAGTGATGCTGAGGATATCTATGCTGAAGTAGTAAAGGGCGAGGAAGCTTTTACTAAGTATTTCAATGGCTATAACCTGTATATGCCTTTCTTGGTAGAATCTGGTCTTATGACTCAGACTGCCATTGATGCTGTTAATGGCAAGGGTGATTTAGAGCCATCTTACCTGAACGCTGTTGCTACTACCGCAGCTAATTTCAACCGCATGGCTCAGCTCGGCAGTCTTTACACTGCTGTTCAGAATGCTAAGGCTAACCGTGTTCAAGCTAACTCTGGTGACAACTACAGCATTATTGGTAAGCTTGCAAAGGCTTGGAAGGATGCTACCGGTAATGAAGAAGCAATTAAGACCGTCATGGCTCGTATGGCCGGCTACAAGGCTCCTGGCAATGGAACCGGCGACGGTAACAATAACAACGACGGTGACGGTGAAGGCAACAAAGCTCCAGACACTGGTGTTCTAGCTAACGCTGAAGGTTCTGCTTCTACAACTGTAGCTATGGTTGCTGGTATCGCTACTGCTCTTACCGCAGCAGGTGCTGGTGTAGTTGCTTACCGCAATGCTCGTCGTAGCACTCGTAAATAGTTAGATCTCTCTCAGATTTAATTGTTAACTAACCGAAACCTCCAGAATTTCTGGAGGTTTTTGGTGCTCTTTTGACTTGTTTTTCTGGCCAACTTGATCAGTTGGTTGGAAACATCTAACGCTTTTGGCGATTTCTGCTAGCTTAAAATTAGCTTTGACAGGCATGGATTTTCTGCTAAAACTATCGTAATTTCGCTAGATTACCGTATACATATTGACAAAATAACACATCTGTGATACAATGGTAAGATAAGGTGGGCTCAAAATTAGCTAATTTATTGAATACCAGGGGAGAAAGATGCCTAGAGGTCGCCCAGCGGGCAAAAAATCCCGCAAAACTGTCTCAAAAAAAGCGAGTAAGTCAAAAGACCCTCGTGATTTTGGCATATCTAAGCAGTTTCCTGAACCACCACAGCCTTTAATCATGGCTAATCAAGAGCCTACACAGCTAGCGAATCACGTAGAGTTCAATGAAAACGCTATTCAGAATTATCAAGAATTAATCGCGGCCTTATCAGCCAAAAAAGTACAAATTACCCTGGCGAACGACATTATTATCGAGGATAATATTCTCATCAATTATGATGTAGCGATCAACTTCAACGGCTATAGCATTATCTCTGAAGAATCAAGAGCCGCAGCGAGAGTTTTGGATATTCGGAGTGGTGAAGTTACCTTGACAGGGCGTGGTAAAATTTTTGCTATGGGCGCACGCAGCGTGGCAATACGTGTTTTTGGTGCGATTAGTACTGGTGTGCCAAATTATACAGCCCTGACTATTGATGAGGGTATTAGTTTGTTTGCTCCGGATGCTTATGGTATCATAGTATCGCCGAATCTTGGCGTAGCTTATGGTGTCACGATTAACTTTTCTGGACAAATTATGGCGCATGATGGTATTTGCCTAGCCAATGGTATTCGTGGTCGTGATCAAAATCTACCAGTTATTAATATTAAAAGTGAAGCTAAAATTACCGCAGATGAACTAAATGGTAAAGCTCTCGAAGCATCTGGCTATTGTCGATGGAATATTGCCGCAGCGAAACTCTATGGTGCGATTGGTGCTAGCATGACAGCGGGCGTTTTGGAATTCAACCATACGCAGATTATTGCAAACCAAGCTAGTTTTCATCTAGAGGAAACTTCTGATACGGATCTAGAGGTCACCATTAATGGCGGGGCTTATGTCGGAAAAGGAGTATATAATATTATCGGCTCTGCGTCAGCCGTAAAGGGATTTGTTGTAAAAGGTGGGGATTTTTGTAGCCGAGAAACCGCTGTGCAGCCCGAGTTAGATGAGGTGATCACTGTAGAGGAAATCTCTGAAACCCACGCAGTGGAAGAATTTATTGAGGGCCTTAATACTAAAATTGAACTTCTACCTGAACCCGAGCCAGAAGTAGGGAAGACTACGACAAAAACCCTACAAACAATGCCGACTCAAAAAGCTCTTGAGGCTGAGAAGAGTGCAGCCTTAAATTTGCCGTTACCGGTATTAGAACAGTCAGCAATAGAACAAAAGCCCAAAAAGCAAACTCGCAAGAAGTCTATGATCTTGATAACGCCAGAGCAGCCTTTTGCCGTGAAAGTTGATCAGATTCCGGAGCTGATGGATGATGCGACGGATGAAAAGGAGATTTTATTAGAATTAGTGGCGGATAAAGTAGAGCCACCGAAGCCGGTAGAAATGGATTTGCCAAAACCGGCGAAACCAGCCGTGAGCGAGCTGGATGCTGCGCGCAGGGCTTTATCGGATGCGATTACGGAAATCCGTAAGCTCAGCGCAATGGATTACGATGCGGGCTTTTCTGATCTGGAGTATGCGATTAGAGGAGCCGAACGGGTGCTTAAAGATCCTCTGTCAGAGTTAACCCACATCCGTGATGCTGCGGCGGAACTTTTGCAGGCTTTTGATGGCTTGGAGGAACAAAGCGAGTTCTCAATGAGCGATGCGGAGCTAGATGAATTGTTTTATCATGGTGCCGTGTTGGGGGAGATGGTTGCGTCTGCACCTGTTTTAAAGTCAAAGAAGCATCTGTCGAACCCAGTTTTAGAAGCATCGTCATCACTCACCACGCAAGCGGTAGAGGTGGAAAGTGATATTGTCAGTACGCCAGTTATTCAGTCTGAGATAGAGCCAGACTTCAGTGTTTTGAATGAAATCTTTAATACGATCGCCGGTCTCAACTTAGATAAGTATTCGATTGCTAGTCGCGAGGAGTTGCTGGACGAGTTAGAAAGAGCGAAATCAATCTTATTGGATGTCAGCGCAACGCAAAATGCAGTCGATGAGCTAGCTAGTAGTTTATTAGCACAGCTCTCCCATTTAGAACTACAGATGGTACAAAGGAGTACGGATTATGCGCAGACCAAGCTTTCTGGACCCGTACCATTGGCAGGTCGTAAACTGTCGCCATTTATGATTGATGAGCAAGAGCCAGTCACAATCTGGTCTAGCGGTGCGACCATGATTGATGAACTCACGCCATTCGTGACTGATGCGGAAACGCATGAACGCATGTTGCTATCGGCAAAATCATATTGGGCGGAGTTTTCTGGACAGATTTCTAAGCCCTTCAAGAGGATCTCGCGCAGCTTTTCAGTTGGGGTCAAGGCCGGTTTGCGAGCGTACCGTGAAACTTTGCAGTCTTGGCAGAACCAATAGTTCTATAGTTGTGAACGAATTGTGGGTTTCTAGAAAACCATTTGTTTTTGTAATGACTTTATCATTCTGGAGGTTTTCTTACAAGCATGTCTGTAAGAACTTTTAATCTTCTTATGTTTGTATATTTTGGGGATCTCGTGTTATATGCCGCTTTTACCAAGTAGTATTATTTTGAAAGAAAAAGTCATCATGGTGTTGCAATTGTTTTGAAATTTGTGCTACACTTCGGGGCATGCAAGAGAAAATTTTATGTAGATTGCACCCGAGTTTTGTATTTTACGCCATACTTTCTGGTGTAGTTTTGGGTATAGCAATTAGCGTAGTGACTGGTCAACTTTGGTTTAGGAGCACTTGGATGGTCGTACTAGCGATTATTGTGATAGTGGTTTGCCTGAAGAATGCTTGTTTACTGACACTTATGGTGGGATTTTTGGTGGGTATGATGTTGGGAAATTTGCGTTTAACCGCGCATATTAGCAGCCAAGACGCAATATCGAAGTTGTATCGACGAGAGGTTATCTTGGTCGGTAACCTGATAGAAGAACCAGAGGATAAGAATGGGTCTACCGTAGTCAAATTGCACAACGTAAGAGTTGACGATCCAAGGGGCGCACCGGAGGCTGCACAGACTGAGAAAAGCAATAATTTGGGCATTGTGGAAAACTTCCATAAAATGGTGGAAAAGTCTGTGGACAAATCGGTGGAAAACTTGGTCACGGGTGGGGAATTTCAGAGTCTGAAAGGAACGGTCTATGTGACGATCAAGGGGCAGAATAGATTAGAAAGATCAGATCTGATTGCGGTTGTCGCGGAGCTGAATGAAGGTTTTGGTACTTTTGTAGCTAAAATGTCACGCGCTCAGCTTCTGGCGATTGAGCGAGCTGAATCGGGAGATATTTTCGCGAGATTTAAGCGATGGTATGGCGAGCGAGTGAGGGAATTCTTGCCAGCACCAGAAGTTGATCTCGGTTTAGGCTATCTCATGGGCATGAAATCTGGACTTTCCGAAGATTTCTCTGAAAATTTGCGCGCGGTAGGTATGACGCATGTGGTGGTCGCCTCTGGCGCACATTTGGCAATGTTGATCGGAGTAGCTAAAAAACTGTTCGGTAGGATTTCTAAATTTGCTGGGCTTCTATTCTCCTTAATGATGATTGTCGGATTCGTCTTCATAGTTGGATTTACTCCCTCCATGACTCGTGCAGCCTTGGTATCCAGCCTATCATTATTGGTTGGTTATGTTGGTCGTAAGTTCACGCCTTTGCGGCTAATCTTATTTGTCGCAGCGATCACGCTTGTGATCGAGCCAACGAATTTTCTAAATTTGGGTTGGCAACTATCATTCGCGTCATTTTTCGGGATCTTAATCTTAGCGCCGCGTTTACAAAAACTATTTTATGGGGGTAAGAAACCGCCGTGGCTAGCTTCAATGCTACTGACTAGTTTTTCAACGCTAATAATTTGCGCACCGGTGATGATTTATAATTTTGGTACGCTGTCATTACTGTCATTTGTAGCAAACCTAATTATTTTACCGACTTTACCGTACGCGATGTTGGGGATGATGTTGGTCGGTATACTAAGCTTCCTGCCTTTTGTGGCGACGTTAATCGCTTTGCTAACGACTTGGTTACTAGATCTGCACATTTGGGTAGTAGATTTTCTGAGTAGCAAAGAAACTTTTATCCTCGACTTTCCGACCAATGATACTAAAATCTATTTAGTATATGTGTTGATTTCAGCGATCTTGCTTCTACCGGCTATTTTTCGCAGAAGTGCGCAACGTGTCATAGATAAAGACGACAAGAGTTATAGATTTGGTAATAATGACTAATTATGCTATAATTAAAGTATGATAGTTAGCTCAGAAGCAGAAATGTTGTCGTTGGGAAAAGCTTTTGCGGAAAGACTGAAGTTACCGGCAGTTGTAGAACTCATTGGCGATGTTGGTGCTGGTAAAACAACTTTTACACGTGGATTAGCTGATGGACTGGGTGTAAATGAAACAGTAACGAGTCCGAGTTTTACGATTTCCAAACGCTATGCTTTTGATAAAGAACAACAGAACGCTGAGCTGATCCATTATGATTTCTATCGGTTAGATGATCCGGGAATCATGCGTGAAGAACTTGATGAAACTTTGTCCCAGCAGAATGCTATCGTTGTCCTAGAATGGGCTGGCGATGTAGCGGATTTATTGCCAGAGTCTAAATATCGTTTGGAATTTGTCTTGAATGAGGATAATACGCGTGAGATCATAGCTAATGGTTATGCGCAGAAAATATTGGAGAGCATTAAATTATGAAAATGTATTTAGATACATCGACTGATCAATGCATGCTAAAATTGGATGACAATGTTTATACTTGGTTGGCTATGCATGATTTGGCAGAACAGATCTTCACTTTTATTCATGATAAGCTTGAAGAGAACAACGCAGACTGGCAAGATATTTCCGAGATAGTTTTCTTTGCGGGTCCAGGATCTTTCACCGGACTCAGGATTGGGGCGGCAGTTGTGAATACGTTGGCCGATCAATTGAAGATCCCATTGTATAATCATCGAGGTGAACAATGCCAGGTTATCATTCCGGACTATGGTCGTCCAGCCAATGTGACCGCACCAAAAAAGTAATTTTCGCCAAACTATTTTCTTAAATCTATTGTCAAACCTTTGAGAACCGGTTGAACTGTGTTATAATAAATGAGGAATTTTATTAATTTATATTCATTTGTTACCCCGCTGGCATAGAGAAAAATGTTAGCAAACAATTAGGAAGGATACGTTTATGAACGTAGTGATGATAATAGTTGGCCTCGCGCTTGGCGCGGTTGCTGGTGCTGGCGCAATTATGTTTTATAATAAAAAGAACGAGAATGGCGGTAAGTCAAAAGCTGATGATTTAGTTCGTAAAGCCAAGAATGAGGCGTCAGATATCGTATCTAAAGCTAAAAGTGATGCGGCTAATATGGCTGCCAAAGCCCAACAAGAAGAAGCCGAGCGTCGCCGTGAATGGAAGAACACCGAAAACCGTCTTAATGAGCGCGAAACTAACTTAGATAACAAGTTGGATCAATTAGAAAAGAAAACTGAACGTTTGACGCGCCAGGAAAAAGAGCTTGATGATCTTAAGCTAGAAGTGCGAGATATCCGCAATCGTCAACAAGAAAAGCTTGAGAAGATTGCTGGTCTGTCAAAAGAGGATGCGCGCGACAAGCTGATGCAGATGACTGAACGCGACATTAAACAAGACTTAGCGGGGCTAATCGTTAAGGAGCAAAAGGAAATTAAACATGAAGTTGACGAAACTGCGCAGGCGATTTTGTTGACAGCTATGGAACGAATGTCCTCAGAGGTGACTGCTGACCGTACAATTACAGCGCTTAAGCTCCCAGATGATGATATGAAGGGACGTATTATTGGCAAAGAAGGGCGTAATATCCAAGCCTTGCAGCGTGCAACCGGTGTAGATATTATGGTAGATGATACGCCTGGTATGGTAGTTCTATCTAGCTTTGACCCGATTCGTCGTCAGGTGGCACGTTATGCGCTTGAGCGCTTGATGAAAGACGGTCGTATTAACCCAAGTTCGATTGAAGATGCGGTCGCTAAGGCGGAACGCGAGATAGAAAAAGAGGTGGTTCGAGCTGGTGAAGATGCGGCTCGTGAAGTTGGTGTGGTGGGAATTCCGCGTGAGCTTTTGCATTTGCTGGGTGAGCTCAAATTCCGCACAAGTTATGGTCAAAATGTTTTGCTACACTCGGTAGAAATGGCGCATATTGCGGGTATGATTGCTGAAGAGATTGGTGCGAATAAGCGTGTCACTAAGACAGCAACTTTACTGCACGATATCGGTAAAGCTGTGACTCATAAGATCGAGGGTAAGCATGCAGAGATCGGTGCTGAGTTGGCCAAAAAATATGGTATGCCAGATGAAGTTGTACATGCAATGGCAGCACATCACGATGATATTGAGCCGACTACGCCAGAAGCAGTGATCGTCAAAATCGTCGATTCTTTATCGGCGGCGCGACCAGGAGCAAGGAATATTTCTGCAGAAAACTTTGCAGAACGGATGCGTGACTTGGAGAATATTGCTACTAGTTTCCCAGGTATTGATAAGGCTTATGCGATTTCGGCTGGTCGTGAGATTAGGGTGATTGTTGAACCGAAGCAAATTGACGATTTGTCAGCACTAAAGCTGGCCCGTGATATTGCTAATAAGATCGAAGCTACGATGTCATATCCAGGCGTGATTAAGGTTAATGTTATTCGCGAAACACGCGCAGTCGAATATGCCAAGTAAAAGTGGTAAATCTGCCAAGAAACCAGAAAGCCTGGCCGTTGGCGAATCGCCAATCAAAAAGGACATTAGTAGTAAGACTATTCTTAAGTTTGTGATTTTTGGAGTCATTATCTTGGCTTTGTTGGCATACTTGGTATGGGACGTTATTGCTGATGGTCCATTGACGCATTTGTTATCTAATCGTGACGCCCTTGTAAAAGTGATGAATGATATGGGACCTTGGGCGCCATTAATTTATATTACGTTGCAGGTTTTACAGACGATAGTCGCGCCAATACCTGGACAAATTGTAGGCGGTGTAGGCGGTTACCTCTTTGGTCATTGGGGAATCTTATGGACAACTATTGGTAGCATCATAGGCTTCTGGTTAGTTTTCGTGATTGCAAGAAAGTTTGGCCGGCCATTATTGGAAAAAATCTTTAAGAAATCAATCATTGATAAGTTTGACTTTATTATCAATGCCAAAGGTGCTGCTTTAATAGTTTTTGCAATTTTTCTGTTGCCAGGTTTTCCAGATGACGTCGTGTGTTATATCGCAGGCTTGACAAAGCTACCTATGCGCAAGCTGATGGCAATCTCTATTCTTGGTCGCTTTCCAACGATCGTATTAACGAATTATATTGGTATGGGCATTAGCGGTAATTTGGGGCTCGTGGTGGTATTATCTTTGGTAGCTGTGGCCATTATTGGCTTGGCAAGTTGGAAGCGCGAGCAGATCATGGCGTTTCTGAAGCGTGACGAGAAGCCCAAAGATCCTCAAGCTGAAGAATAGGCTAGTTTTGATATTTATGTATTTCTGGTAGGTTGACGAAGTCTTGTATATTTTTGATTTGATCGAACCCAGGGAAATCAAAGCGCAAATAGTCGGCTTCTGGATCGTTCACGTAATCCCAAAATTCCTGAAAGCTCAACTCAAGGATTTGAATATCTTCGCCGGCATCTAGTTTTTGCGCTCCTTGTTTGACGAAATCGGTGGCAACAAAAGTATAGACTAACCAATCAATTTTGGAAAAAGGCTGAGTTGTATCAATTAGCTTGTAATTCTGAAATTCCATTCCAGTTTCTTCGCGCAGTTCTCGTTTAGCGGCCGCAAGCTCATTCTGGTCGGTGGGGTCAATACGACCGCCAGGGTAAGTGCAAAACCAATCTTTGCGCGGCTGGCGTTGCCTAGTAATGATAATTTTATCACCTTTGATAGCAATAATTTTTACCGTATCTGGGCGTCGTAGCATCTCGAAAGTTTCGGTAGAACCATCAAACATTGTCTGTGGCCACTGGTAGACATCAAAAATAACCCCACGAAAAACCATCTCGGCGTTATCGGGGATAGTTTTTGCAGACTTAGGAATGTATTCACGCATAGTTTCAGTATAACATAAAAGTATACCCCATCACCACCCTTAACCCACATACTATTCAGGTAGTAGCGACGCAGCGAATTAAGCATACTCCGATACCGAGAAGTTTTACTCAGAGATTCATAAAACATACTCTTGGATGACTTGTCTGATCCATCTCTGTTATTTTAGGAATTTTTACAAGATAATTGATCGTGTTAGTATAATGAGCAACTATACTAACGCAACTTTAGAACATGCTCAGGAGTGATAGACACTAAGAAATTTAGCGAAAGGAAAGACCCCAGCAAACGCCGGGGTCAGGATCTCATTTCTCGTTCAAACGTTTCTGGATTTCCTTCCAAGCTTTTAGGAAAGCTGGAGCCTTGCCATCCAGTGCGGTATTCGCATGGTCAGCGTCCGCGTAGACAATGACGGCGTTCGGGTAGCTTGCAGGAATTTTGTTGATGTCTAAGAATTGATCCTGCAATGCCAAGATGACTCCCTTGGTTTGTTTGCTGGGTGGACGCTTGCCTTGGTAGGCAATATGGGTCCACTGGTCAAACAAGGTCGCCAGAGAGAAGTTGCCGGCTCCAGTGGGCACGATTGGTAAGTAGCTGAGCCAACCCAAAGGAATTGTCAGCAGTTCCGCAAGAGGCATCAGCGCAGTTAGACCAATTCTGACATAGGGCTGCAAGAAGCGAACATCAGACGCGGGACAAATCGCATAGGATTCTATGTCAGGGAAAGAAGCCGCTAAATCACGTGCGATTATATCTCCCATAGAAATCCCAATGACGACTGGCTTATACTGATAGAGGCGGATGTCGTTAATGATTTGTTGGACGATGTGCTTTCTATTGTAGCCCCTGAGGTACTCGTAGTCTACGATGGTGATGCCGCCTTCTAGGCTGTCTTCGAGGAACCTAAAGGCTTCATGGGCTTGGTTGAGATTGCCAGCGACAAGGTAATACATCACCTTGTCTTCCCGTGCTGCTCGACGTAAGGATAGCGTGGCACCAGTTTGTCCAGACAGATGCCAGTAGAGGCGCGAAAGGGCGAAGCTTACGGCGTTGAGCAGTAGGATGATTGCAAGATTGAGAGCGAGAAGTTTCTTTATACGCACAATATTACCCCCTTTGTTGCGTATATGGTGTTAAGGTGCTTTCTAATTATACTATATTTCTTCTAAAAATACAACTGGTTTTAGATAAATAAAAGTGTGATAACATGAGGGTAGTTTTGCTTGATTTTTTACCGATTTTGATGTAGAATAATAGTATTATGGCAAAGTCTAAGAAATTATATAAGATTGATAAGGGTCGCAAAATTGATGGAGTCTGTGGTGGAATTGCGGAGTTTTTAGATTTGGATCCGACAATCGTACGGTTGGCTTGGATTATCTTTGCGGCTTGTGCAGGTGGAGGCATCCTAGCGTACTTTATCGCGGCTTTGATTATGCCACGCAAAGCTGACGTGATGTAACGCAGCCATTGTGATGCACGACGTACATATGGGGATTCACTATTGATGCGCCAAGACTAAACGGCGGGATCGTTTTCATGGCCACTTGGTGGCGTCTAGTTATGCGGTCGTTAATCTATGCGCTGGCGTTGTGTTTCTGTGCTAGCTTGGTTTGTGCAATAATATCTCGCCAGACTTGCTCTTTGCCAATCTCATTGAGAATCTCGTGGCGCATGTGTGGGTAAAGCTGACTATTTACATTGGCATATCCGCGATCACGTAAGAACTGGACGGATTTATAAAAATCTTTTTGGCTAATGATACAAGGATCATCTGCACCAGCGATAAATAAGATCGGTAGAGTTGGGTTCTGCATGGCCCAGCCTTTCTTACTGTAAGCACGATTGATAAGTTTAAAGAGAACCTCGAAACCGTTTAGAGTAAAGATAAAACCATCACGCGGATCAGCATCGTACGCTGCAACTACGGATGGGTCGCCTACGATCCAAGAGTTATCACTGGTGGCGTCGGTGAACTTTTTATTATAGCCACCAAAAGCGAGCTTATTGATGAGGGGACTACGGTGACGTTCACCCTTAAAAATTTTAAGTGTACTCGCGAAAATCTCAGCCAGTTTGGCACCAAAGCGTTTACTAGGTGAACCACAGACGATCAGGCCATTGATATCTTGATCGTACTCTTGCATGTAGCAACGTACTACTAGTGAGCCCATGCTGTGTCCAAAGAGGGTTAAGGGCAGCTCTGGGAAACGCGAACGCACATATCTGGTAATTTGATGAACGTCCTGGATGATCCCCTCGACGCCATTAGTGTAGAAATAACCAAAATCTTCTTCATCTTTAACACTTGCGCCATGACCGCGATGATCGTGAATGATAGCGACCAAACCTTGATTTGCACAGTATTCCATAAACGCATGATAGCGCTCACGATGCTCTGCCATACCATGTACAAGCTGGATGATACCGATTGGACGCTCTGGTATTCTGAGACTGACGCCCAAATCTAAATTGTCATGGTCGCTCTTGATAGTAAAATCTTCATGTTGCATAAATGTGAAATCCTTTTGGTTATTGTATAACAAAAACGTTCAGAATGGCAAGATATGGTCAATAGGATGCAAACTGTCGTAAATTTTAGTGTTAGGTAGTTGACACAGTGTAGATATGGTATGGAAAATCTACATTACAAAATTAAAATCAAATTTAGTTAAATAAATATGTTAAAATAAAGAATAGACTTATGAAAACTTCTCATTTAACTCAATCTCAAAAACAGGAGAATTTACAGCTAGGTTTGACTGATCCCGAAGTCATAGCGTCAAGAAATCTGCATGGTTCTAATGAGTTGGAACAAAAGAAAAAGCTAAATATATTGCAAAAGATTGCGCATGTTTTGACTGAGCCGATGTTTTTGTTGCTGTTGATTACGGCGAGTATTTATTTTATTTTGGGTGAAGTTACGGATGGGCTAATCATGCTCGGGTTCGTGTTTTTCATTAGCGGTATTGAATTTGTTCAAGAGCAAAAGACGGATAAAGCCTTAGAGGAGTTGAATACTTTATCGGCGCTCAATATACGTGTAATTCGCAATGGTCAAAGACTAGTTATTGATAGTAAGGATTTAGTAGTTGGTGATATCGTCCTATTGGAAGAGGGTGATAAGGTTCCGGCTGATGGTAAGATTCTTGAGTTGCAGGGGTTGGGGGTGAACGAATCGGCATTGACTGGAGAATCGGCGGTAGTTTATAAAAAGTTACACGATCCAGCTAGTGAGCATTTTAAGCTTGATATGTGCTATGCTGGTTGCGACGTCGTAAATGGTTCCGCAACAATCGAAATAACCGCCGTAGGAGTAAAAACTGAATACGGTAAGATTGGCAGTGCACTTAAATCGATCGAAAAGGTTAAAACACCGCTAGAAAAACAAGTACGAAAGCTGATTGTAATTTGCACCACTATTAGTTTGACGTTTTGTTTGATTGTGACGGTTGTAAACTTCTTCTACAATGACAACCTTGAGCTAAAAGATCGTATTATCCAGTCAGTTTTGGCTGGTATCACAATGGCGATGGCGACGATTCCAGAAGAGATACCTGTAGTTTTGACCGTATTCTTAGCAATGGGTGCTTGGAAGCTTGCCAAACAAAATGCGCTAACTCGAAATATGAAAGCGGTAGAAACTCTAGGAGCGATAACAGTACTTTGTACCGATAAAACTGGTACATTGACTCAGAATAAAATGACCGTGCAGGATGTTTTTACGGGTGATGCGGATTTTGCCATTATATCGGCACTAGCTTGTCCGAAATCGCCTTATGATCCGATGGAGATTGCTATACAGCAGTATGCTTTTGAGCAAGGCGTCGATAAAAGTATATATAACCAGCAACTGGTACACGAGTATGTATTTAACAATGCTGACAAAATGATGGGGCAAGTTTGGGAGGCAGAGGGTGTTAAGACTTTGTGTGTGAAAGGCGCCTATGAAAATGTCTTGCCGCTTTGTGGGCTAGAACAAACGACGTACGAACAAGTGGCGGCGCAAGTGCAGGCTTTCTCTGATTTAGGCTACCGAGTCCTAGCAGTTGCGAAACGCCAGGGGATTGAGCAAATTCCGACAAGGTTGCAGGATAATCAACTAGTTTTTGTAGGGCTGATTGCGTTGGTTGATCCTCCGCGTGTAGGAGTACAGAAATCAGTTGAGTCTTGTCATCAGGCTGGCGTCCGAATCATTATGATTACAGGTGATAATGGCAAAACTGCAGAGGGGATTGCAAGACAAATTGGTTTGAGGAATAGTGGAGCAGTAATCACTGGTACCGAGCTAGAAGCAATGAGTGATGAAGAGCTGGAGCGTCGTGTCAAGACCACCAATATTTTTGCGCGCGTTTATCCTGCACACAAGATGCGCATTGTGAAAGCATTACAAAGCAACCATGAGGTTGTAGCAATGACTGGTGATGGTGTCAATGATGCACCGGCTCTGAAGAAGGCTGAGATTGGCATTGCAATGGGGCAGAGGGGAACTAACGTCGCAAAGGAAGCAGCGGATTTGATTTTGATGGACGATAACTTTAATACGATCGTTGACGCTATTGCGAATGGACGTACCATCTATAGCAATATCAAAAAAGCCATCGCATATATTTTAGTGATCCATATTCCGATTATTTTGGCTTCACTTTTCGTTCCATTAGTAGGATTGCCTTTATTACTTTTGCCAATTCATATCGTTTTGTTGGAACTAATCATTGACCCAACTTCGTCGATCATCTTCCAAAGACTTAAGGCAGATCGGAACGTTATGAAAGAAAAACCACGTTCTTTGGATGAGCCTTTGCTTAATATGACAACAATTATCAAATGCCTACTACAGGGGACAGTTATTTTCTTGGCGACTTTTGTTGGCTATTATTATTTCATCAAAGCGGGACGTCCGCAGGAAATGGCAGCAACGTTTGCGTTCTCGACTTTAGTCTTCTCAAATATCTTTGTTGTTTATGTTTTGCAATCCGATAATTATGCCATTAAAAATTTCATTACGGATTTGAGCTATAAAGTTATTGCTCTGATTAATTCGATTATTATTGTAGCACTATTATTGATTATTTATGTGCCGGTCTTGGGACAGCTAGTCGGAACAAGTCCGCTCAATATCTGGGAATTATTAGGTGTAGTATTATTGGCAGTGCTAGCAACATTTATCTTTGACGCCTTGAAGAAGCCACGTCGCAAATAGTTTATTTATGTCTTGGCCATTATCTTCCACAAAGAATGCATTTTATTATGGCTTGATGTTCATAGATGTATCTTACGCTTCAGTCGAAGAAAAAGGTTCTTGATCAGACGGACGCCCAAGTTTGCTAATGCGCCTTAAAGCTGCCGTTAGCAAGGGTCTAAAAGCGATATATAGAACGTATCCAATAGCGCTGCCTAGAACATTGTTAATTAGGTCTGTAATGTCAGCTATCCGGTAGTCACTAATCAGCGGCTGGATGATTTCGATTGTCAGGCTAAGCAAGAAGGTGTAAGCTAGAGTTTTAAAAAAACTTGTTTTTTGACTTTTGACGAGCGGGAATAGCAGACCAAAAGGAATCGTCATAATGATGTTGAGTCCAACTTGTCGCATAAAATCTCCTCTACCAAAGGTAACGTCAATAAAAGGTGTAAAGTTGATAGGGTGGTAACCATGGTTAAGGATAAAAGGCAGGGAAGTGATGACTGGCATCAATGTGAAATAAACTACAAACGATAAATATACGTACATGAGCGTATTCACGAATAGAATATCGATGCCTTTTGATTTCCATTTTCGATAAAACTTCCAAAAATATAGTGCGATTAGCACTCCGAAATCAATTAGTATTTTTACGTTGAAAACTAGCAAATAAATCTAACCCTGATTATATTCTGAACTTTTATTGTATAGATGCATTATGAAATGAACTGATTGCTTCACTGGCTACATTAGATTTAAGAAATGACCAACGATGCCAATGATACTGCCGAGAACAATTGACATGATCGTCATTATGATTGGACTCTTTTTGTCGTCCTTGGCAACAAGAATATTTATCAACCTTCATTTTGATCATTGGCAGTACGTCAATAATGCCGGCGACTATACCGATAAGTAGCGTTAGTAAGAAATTCATTTATTCCATCTCCTTTTCTGTATTTTATCACGACTGCTTGATTTGTGAGTAGGTTTGATAGTTGGGTCTAGTCTTTTGCTCGTGATTCTAATAAACATTGTCGGTCTCAGCATGTAGATCGAGACTTTATATGGCTAAGATCTAAATCCTACTACTGAAATTATTAGCGTAGCAATACCAGCCAGACTGATAAGAAGCATAAGTTCATTAGTAGAAAAATGCAGTATTGTGCACATTATTGCTAATCCTACCCATAAGACTAATAAACAAGCTGTCGTCCATGGATAGCGAATATGTAAAATAAGACTACTAGCAAAGTTTTTTGGTTTCTTCATGCGAATATCCTTTCCTTTACGAGATTAAACATAAATTCGTCATTATTTGCTAAATTGGAAATGGTTTGTACTAGTAACTCGTAGCTATCTGTCATGCTATAGTGTGAACTATTGACGACGTCATTCGGAATGCCGATATTTCTGGAACGATTTATAGCGTATTGCATTGATTGATACAGAAGCTGAGAGAAGTCATGATTACCTTCGGCGTTGTCTAGAATTGTGATTGATCCTAAGAAAGCTTGCATTGCTTTTAGGAGTTCAAAGTTTACCATGTCAATTTTAACGTCAATAACTTTTGTACTAACGACTTTTAGAAATACGTCTAGTAGATGGCCGTTTTTAAAAGTTTCTACATACGACGCGTTGCCGCTCATCTCGCAATTAAGCTTTTCTTCCATTGCTGAGGATAATATTGCTAGCAGGTTGCCACTCTTAAAATTACATCGTCGCATGGCAATAGACAGATCTGGACAGAAGCATGCAACCGTGGTTTCCAAAAGCGTTTTAAAATCACCGTTATTATCCAAAATATTGTAGTAGCTTTTTACCCATTCGTAAAATGACCAATGGCTAGCGGGTTTTGAGGCGATAACACCAAAGTCAATCAGAGCTATTCTATTATCTGGCAGCAAAATGATATTGCCTGGATGAGGATCGCCATAAATATAGTCAGCACACATTGCTGTGCAGAGTGCCTCGCCGCCCACCAAAGTTATTTGTTCCCATAGATTTGATCCGGTGAGCTTCTTGGTTAAAGCTGCCGCTGACACATCATGGCTTCGGTTGCTCATTATGTCTGCCAAGGTTGGACCTTCGATAAAATCTTGTACGATGACATTCTGATTGGACAGTTCAGCAAAAACTTTGGGAATTACGACCCTGGGATGGTTTTTATAAAACTGAGCAAAATAATTTTGGTTTGCAACTTCGCGTGTATAGTCGGTTTCTAATACAAACATTCTCGCACAAGCCTCGTAAGCTTCATTATAATCCACTAAATATCGAGGTAATAAATGCGATAGTATTTTGCAGAGCCGACGTAGCACCTTCAGATCATGATTAAGATTATTACGTATGGATGGGCGTAAGATCTTGATAGCTACATCCTCACCACTTTGTAGGCGTCCGCGATATACCAGCGCAAAGCTACCAGCCGCTACTGGAGTGTCGGAGATCCAATTAAATGCGTCAATATTAACCCATTGTCCTACGTTGAGTGATTCCTGTGGAGCCTGAGCAAAAACTTGCATTTCTCTCGGCCCACCCCAACCATCCAAAAACTTGCTCGTTCCAGCTAGAATTTGTAAGAACTTGATATAAACGCCACCCCAATCCTTGAGAGTATAAAATATAATGCGTCTATACTCGATATTTTTGTTTGTAGCCTTCGAAAAATAGATTTTAGCTAGGTCATAAAACAGCTTGCAATAACGTTTCAAAGTTTTCATTGTTTTTTGCCGAACCCAATCATGAATAAAAATACTGTCAGTACTATTGCAAAAATTGGCAGAAAGATACCAATATGTTGATTAAAGATCGCCAGAATGACCATGCCTAGCCAGAGTGCCAAAATCGTCAAAGCTACAAAAGCGTACTTCATGGTCGTATTATATCATAGGAATATCTGTTGAGAAACTCAATAGCAGCTTGTTGTGAATTAACATCAGCAAATGCTATACTACCATTGCTTATAGTAAGGAATAGATTCTGTGCTATAATTTACATTAAATAACCGTAGTGGAGGAAGTTATGCCTGCTGGCGAGAATATAGATAGCAATAATGGTTTTGGGGAGCAAAACCCTTGGCAAAAGATGGCCAGTGAAATGCCACCATTCGGCGAGAACAATAAGGCGGAGGTGACTTCTGATGAAGATTCTGAGTATCTGTTCTTTGCTCCAATATCCAAAGACAACAAAGAGCTTACCTTTAGAAGGTATGTAACTGAATATGATATCACTCACGAAAACATAAATACCAAAAAGATAAACAAAGTTCTCGAAAGATTGATAGGTGCAAACTAATATGAACAGGGGTCAATCCGGAAAAATCCGGATTTTTTGTACGCAATGCCGATTTTTTATAAACTCGTACAATAAGAGTACAGCCTGACGAAAGTCGGCGACAAATAAATTTAATTAAAGAAAGGAATCCTTCGTGGACGTGGTTTTTGATGCCAAAAATCTGAAGCGACTACGCAAAATCGTAAAGTCATCCATTGGTCTAGATTTGAACAACGACGATGAGTTATACGCTTGCGCTATTTCGGTCGTGCGTTTTACGGCGTCAAAGATCTTGCGTTCACGCGAGCTCCTTTCTAAGGAGGACAACAATGACAGAAACACCAAAAAATGAGCCAAAGAAAACATTGGCTGAAGAAGCCGTTGAGCAAATCAAAGCTCAGAATACACTCTTTTCTGACCAGCGGCAAGATCCGTACATTGCTGTTGGTAAAACTGGCGGTCAAGTTATTAAGCTAACGTCCAAAGAGTTTGAGCGTTGGTTGCGAAACTACCTTATCAAGAAATATCAAAAGTTCCAAGGACTGGACGCTATCATTGACATCATTCAAACAATGCTGATTTATGAGGCAGAAATAAACGGAGAACATCACAAGTTGAGCACTCGTCTGTGTAGTACCGACGATTGTAAGGGCAACCCCATGGAAATTACTTACGACACAGGGGATGGTAAACATGCTGTTAGTATTACTCCGGAAGACTGGTCGGTTCAAGACGTACCGATCGCCTTTCTTCATCATCGCCACCAAAAGCCACAATGCCTGCTTGAACGACACGGAGACTGCAGTATTGAAGTATTACGACCGCTTTTGTCGGAGTTCAAAGACAACCGAGAGTGGCTTGTGGTCATGGCATATATTGTCAGTCTATATGTTCCAGATATTCCAAAACCCCTCTTGAATATTAGCGGTGATAACGGCTCCGGCAAGACTTTGACGGCTAGACGTATTGTTGAACTTGTAGAGTGCTCCTCGCTAGAAAATGGTTTACCAGTAATTAAAAATGGTCAGGAGCTCATGCGATTAGCTAATAAAAATGCTGTTTTACTACTAGATAATTTGAGCAATGTATCACTGTCACTAAGCGACGAACTGTGCCGTATCTCAACTGGAGCTAGTCTTGCTAAGCGATCCCTATACACAGATGACGAAGACTGGATTTGTGAGGTCTGCCGTCCAGTAATCATCACTGGCATTCCTTCAACTCTTCTTCAGAGGGAGGATATTCTGGACCGTACCATCCCGATTAAAGTTAGTCGTATTTCGGAAACTAAACGCCGTACACAGTCCGAGTTGGATGCTGAGTTTACGAAGTTGAAACCCTATTTGCTTGGAAGTATCTATAACATTCTTAGCAAAGCCCTCAAACTCCTACCATCCGTAAAACTTGAGAAGTTGCCGAGACTCGCTGATTGGGCGAGGCTATCCTACGCAGTCTGTGAGAGCATGGATGGTCATAATGGGCAAGAGTTCCTAGACGCCTATCAATATATTCTTGACCGACAAACCGATATGGCGGTCGAATCGTCGCTAGTTTGTCAAGCTTGTCGCCTATTGGTAAGTCAGACTGGCAAATGGGAGGGGACGGCGTCTCAGCTATATGACATTAAGCTCCCCTTTAATGGTCTCGTAGGATATGAAGACGATTACGAAGCGAGGTGCTATCTAGTCAATCACCCAGATTGGCCAAAATCTCCAGCTACCCTAGGTAAAGAGCTAGAACGCTGTAAGACAACATTGGAAAAAATCGGCATCAATGTTAAGCATGGCTACTATAAATACGGCCAACGATATATCGAGTTAGTCGATACTGAGTGGAAAGACTAGCACAAGAGGCAAAACATGCTGCATATCAGAGGTTCGCCAAAAGCTAAATATGAGCTAACTACGATATTAAATAAAAAGGAGTTTTTATGGAAAACGATCTAAAAATCATCAAACTTAAAAACGTCAAAGTGGCGTTCGCAAATCTTGAAGACGATAACCCAATGGGTAAATCCATTATGGTAATTGTAGATGACCCAGTCGTCGAATCGAAAATCAAAACATGGGTAAGCCAGAACAAAATCGGAAAAAGCAACGAAAACCCTGGAGTTGTCAACTTCAATGAGTACGATGGCCAAAAGCGATTCAAGTTCAAGTTTACTGACCGCACCAAAGTAGTAGATATGGCTGGCAAGGATGCTCTTGAGGGTCTTGATAGAGGGGCAGTTATATCACTAGTAGCGAAGACCTACGAGTACTACCACAAACAGTTCGGTAGTGGCGTGAGCCAGTCCTTGAAAACTGTGGTCGTCATGAAACCTGCCACTAACGAAGAAAGTGCCATGACGACAGAGTACCTAGATGAACTAAAAGAGGAAAGTCTCCAAGATAAGGACGAAGATGAAGACAAGGACAAACCAGAGACAAATCCTGATGACGATTTAGACGAGATTGATATGAGTGATATCCCATTTTAGCCAGCAATACAAGCATTAGGAAGCAACGGCACGTCGGCTAATCGGCACATATCGCAAGATTTTTAAACATTAGCCCCGTGCTCCATAAACATAGTCCTTTAAGTACTCAACTTAATCTCTGCCGAAGAACAAAGGGCTATACTTTTTGTGTCAAAAAACCGAAAATTAAGTTAAGGAGACAAATATATTATGAGTATTACAAGTGTGAACCCAAAAGATTTAAAATTCATTATCTATGCCCGCAAATCCACTGAGGGCGAAGATCGTCAAATGGCCTCGCTCCCCGACCAGCTAGATATTGCGAAGCAAATTGTGGCGAAGAACAATTATAAGGTCGTCAAAATCTTCCAAGAAGCAGCCTCTGCTAGTAAATGTAATAACCGTCCTAAGTTCGACCAAATGGTTCGCATGATTGAACAGGGTAAGGCTAACGGTATTATCTGCTGGCAAACAAACCGCCTTGCTCGCAATCCTAAGGAGAATGGGATTATTCAACAACTTTTAATTGAAGGCAGGTTGAAGCTGATTCATACCAACGACCGAGTATATCGCCCAGAAGACAACACTATTGTCTTTGGAGTTGAAGCAAGTATGGCTACCCAGTATTCCATTGACCTTAGCAAAAACGTTACTAGAGGAGTAAGAAGTAAAAACAAGCACGGTCATTGTACTGGTGTTGCTCCACAAGGCTACCTCAACAAACGAGATAACGACAATCAGCCCACTATTGAAATTGATCCGGAACGCTTTTACGTTCTTCAGAGAATCTTTAAGTTATACTTAACCGGAAACTACAGCGTACCAGACTTGCTTAGTATCTTAAACGACGACTATCATTTTACCACTTTAAAACGTAAGCAACGTGGCGGTAAGCCCCTGACTCTCGGTGGATTACATGGTATCTTAGAAAATCCATTTTATATGGGTAAAATTCGAGACATGGAGGATAAAAATATCTTTCATGAAGGAACATGGAAACCTATGATTACCGAAGACGAGTATTGGAGGGTCCGACGTCTAAAAAGTAAATATGCCGAAGACCATAATTTGAGACCAACAACCCTCGTCAAATCCGCTCGCTACGAACTTAAAGGCTTGCTAAGTTGTGCCAGCTGTGGCTGTGCGATTATTGGCGAACACCATGATCGCCCACTGGCTGATGGCACCTTTGCTGAGCATATGTATTATAAATGCGCTAAGAAAAGCCCTTATCGTAAATGCAATATGCACGGAACAATTAGCGAAGAAGAAGCATTTAGACAAATTGACGCAATTCTTGACCATTACACGCTTCATCCGCTCCTATATCAATGGGCTATGGAAATCCTAGACAAAATTAGAAAAAAAGAACTCTTAGAAAGATATGATATCGCCAAAATCAAGAATGCTAGTATGGATGATTGCGAGAAGCAACTTCATGAACTTGTAAGCATGCGCACTCGTGGAATTATTGACGATGAGCTATTTACTAGAGAGTCTAAACATATTCAATCTCTTATGGAAGATATCAGACGCTCTACGGAGGATAACGAGGAGCGTCGGCGTAAATGGTATGAGGTTATTGGTAAAACCCTCAACACGCTTACGAGTCTTAAAGAAAAGTTTGATTTAGCAGACAATATCGGTGAGCGTAGGGGAGTTTTACTATCCATTGGTCCAAAAGCCACGCTTCGCCAAGTCAACATTGATGAATTGGAAAATCCAATCGTTGTTCCGCAGAAATCTGCTAAGGCTTTAACAACCAAACTAATAGAGGTAAAACCGTACAAATGGATTGAGATTATAGATGAGGGCAAACGCAAAATTGAACAAGAATTGTTCAAGAACTCCCTATCTGGGGCTTTAACAAAAAATTCGCCCATTTTACGGGGGTCGAATTCACTAAAATCGCATTTATATAAACTGTGGTCGGGGCGACTGGACTCGAACCAGCGACCTCACGGTCCCAAACCGTGTGCGCTACCAACTGTGCTACGCCCCGTTGTCTGTATTATACTACAATTTCCTTAAATTACTAGAGGGATTTTGCGTAGATTATACACCTCTCAAACATCTTACGTAATTTGTTTTGGAGGTCGGCCGTTTTTTTTGAGTTGATATGTAGCCATAACTCGCCTCTGATCAAAATCAGGGGCTATAGGCAAACTGACTGAAATAAAAAACAATGATGAGAGCGCATGCTTCGGCCAAAAGCCGAAGGCTTATGCGGAGCAGTAAGAAAAGGCGCTTCCGAAGAAGCGCCCGCACAATTAGCAGAAAAACTCTGTTTCAATGTGATACTTATAGGGTACGTAAGATGGAGTTATCGCTTCAAGAAGAAGCGGGACAGGGCATCAAGCATCGCAGAAATTCGGCGTTTGCGCTTGGTGTCAGCAGCACTTCCGGCAACGTTCTGCTTCAATGCGCTCTCCTGTAACTCATCCTGCTCTGGATAATCTTGCATAGGCGGAGTAAACGGAAACATATCACTGTGGTCTTCATTGCTATTCATGACACAACCGTTCATGGATGGATCTTAACTTGGGTCGCAGGCCGGCATGCCGATAGGGTCGCTTTGGTCAATGGTATGTTCGTGTTCTGGCTCAAAATCTGGCACTATGGGTGCGTAGTGATCACTCATATAGTGGACCTCCTCAATATTATTTATTGCTATGAATTTCACGAGATTTGAGAAATGCAGTAGATCAGATAAAGTACGGCAAAGAGAACTATCGCCTCTGTAAGATATCTCAGACTAGAGGGAAAGCTATGCAAAATAGGTTTTGCTGCAAGGAAAAAGGCGCTTCCGAAGAAGCGCCCGCGCAAAAAGCAGAAATATCTGCATAATTGTTGCTTTGCATAAAGTACGTAAGAATAATGGTAGTTCTGTTTGTGGCGGGAGTGAGCTAGCTAGTCCTCATTGGGGAACAGATATCATCGATGAGTTAGGATCCTCACCGGCGACGTTCTGTATTACGCCAGTCTCGCGATCAATACCAATCGTATCGTACATGCCAGCCGAATTGAGACTGACTTCGGATACCCTGCCACTGTTAAAGACGATAAACAGTTGGTCGTTCACTGCTACATAGCGTCCGCTACAGACCGCGTCCACATAGACACTGCTAAAGAACATCCTGAGAAGAGGGACGAGATTGGAAATTGCCGTTCCCTTGAGTGGTTCATACATGTTGCCGTTTCCGTCATAGACGTAGAGGATCCCGAACTCCCTGAGCATATTCCAAGAAGGAATCTTGCCAATCTCGAGGAAAACCTGCGCCGTGGAGGAGCCAGGTTCTTTCTGGGAGTTCTGTGTAACGATCTCAGCCCAGTCCTCGGGCGTTATGGAAAACATGGTATTCGCGTAGACTACGGCGGATCCGCTGGGAGTGGATTCGGTATTGTAGGAATCAACAGCGGTCGACGTATCGGTGGTACTGGTGGTATCGTCAGTGGTGCGCGTATCACTGGTGAATATGCTAATGCCATATACTATCGCGCAGATAGCCAGCAAACTCCCCAGTATACAGGTAATTCTCGCTATAATGTTGCCTTCCATTTTCTTAAGACCCCTCTCTTAAAATTTGACAACGGTCTACACCATTATCTTAAATTTCATAGGTCTACCAGTAGTGTACTGATCTACCTACTCTTCCATTGTAGCACACTTAAGTTAAAATGTCAAGACTTTTATGGTTATTTCCAATATAGTCAAGTCAATATTGTATAATGAAGAATAAAACTGGCTAGTTTTTGTCGATGCAAGAGGGAATTGAAATGGAAAACCCCGGCCAGAAAGGCCGGGGTATGCAGTATCGTATGACATCAGCATGGCTTGCCTAAACAAACCGCCGCTGTGAGAGTCATGAATGCCCCGAAGGGCGAATACCATGATCGCGGTCTAGCCGTCTTCTCACAATGGTAAATGCAAGATGCAACGAGCCGCAGGTGCGGATCATACGATGCTGTACGAGAGTTAGTGGGCGCCCCCAAAAAGGGGGCTAGCGTGATCGATAATCAAGGTATGTCATGACTGGTCAGTTCTCCTTCCGCGCGAAGCGCGCCGTTCGTTTTTCTTAGCGCCTCCTACTGGAGGCTAGCGCCATCGAAAGTCGAGCTTCATACGCTCTCTCCTTCCTTAGATTTGGCGAAGCTGGTGACCTAGGGCCTCCAGCGCAGGCCGTTAATCAGAGGGGCACGGCAGATGCCCGGGCAGGGTACAGCCGGCGGCGTACATGACGGCAAAATGATTCTGGACATAGTGGTTGTGGTGAATTTTGGGCTTGAAGTTCATAACGAGTCCTCCTCCAAAAAATGATACTGCACAGCCATTGGCGGGCAGTATTAAACCTATATTCTCACATGGCATATAAATTTAATACTGCTCGTAATGACCTAGCAAGTAGATTCACCGAATCAACTAGATGTATCTCACATTACTAATTCTCGATATTGTAGTGTTCTATGAGGAATGCTTCTGCATCCTCACTGTTCATCATTGTAGCACGCATAGCAACAAAAGTCAAGTACTTTTTGCGCAGATGACAAAAAAACTGCAATTTACAGATAGAAAAATGGGGAATTTTCTTCAAAATCAGGTCTAAATATGATAAGATATGACTATGTCTGGGTGTGGCGCAGCTGGTAGCGCGTGCGGTTCGGGACTGCGAGGTCGTCGGTTCAAATCCGATCACCCAGACCATTTGTAATTTTGTGTTATACTGGATTGTAATAGATATTGTTAAGCACAGTCAATGATAGATAAGGAGGAGTTGTGGCGCAAGCTGTGAAAAAGAAACCATCAAAAAGCAATAATATGTTGCGTTGGATGGCTTTCTTGTTACTAACTTTTGTTTTTGTGGGTCTGCTAGCGTCTTTGATGGCGCCACAGGGAAAGATCGATGAGGTTCCGCTATCAGATGTGATCGCTCGTGCAAATGATGAAAATGGTAATATTAAGAAGATTACGGTTGAGGGAAGTGATCTCAAGATTACGCTGAAAGGTGAGGAACATTATACCCAGATTTCACGCAAAGATCCTTCGGGGACTCTGTACGAACAAGGTTTGATCGACCAGTGCGCGAGTTTAAATGGCGAAGAGCTCTCTCAGTGCCAGGCTAAATATCCAGAAATTGAGTATAAAGAGGCTTCAAGCTTTTGGAGCTATGCGCTGGACATCTTGATTATTGGACTGCCGATTGTATTAATAATTCTCTTCTTTAGCTCAATGATGCGCCAGGCGCAGTCGATGAATAATCAAAATATGGGTTTTGGTAAAGCCAAGGCGAAGCTCTATGGTCCAGATAAGAAAAAGGTGCTCTTTTCGGATGTAGCTGGTAATGATGCAGCGAAGCAGGATCTGGCGGAGATTGTCGATTTTCTGAAAGAGCCGAAGAAATACGAGAAGCTGGGAGCGAAGATTCCTCGTGGTGTCCTCTTGGCGGGCGATCCTGGTACTGGTAAGACTTTGATGGCGCGCGCTGTCGCTGGCGAGGCTTCTGTTCCATTCTTTAGCATCTCGGGTTCTGAATTCGCTGAGATGTTTGTAGGTGTGGGTGCTTCCCGTGTCCGTGATCTCTTTGCCAAAGCAAAAAAGAACGCCCCATCGATTATCTTTATTGATGAGATTGATGCAGTGGCGCACAAGCGTGATGCTAGGGGCGGCGCGGGTCGTGAAGATGAGCAGACTTTGAACCAAATTCTTGTTGAAATGGATGGTTTTGATAATGATTCTGGGGTGATTGTGATTGCCGCGACCAACCGTGTCGATATGCTGGACAAGGCTTTATTGCGTCCAGGACGTTTCGATCGTCACGTTAATGTCACCCTACCAGAGCGCAAGGATCGCCTTGAGATTCTGAAAGTTCATTTTAAAAACAAGCCGGCCGAGAAAGATGTCGACCTAGACGCCCTAGCAGCAAAAACCGCGGGTAGCTCGGGTGCGGATTTGGCAAATATTGCCAATGAAGCTGCGATTACGGCGGCACGCGAAGGTCATAAGGAAATCACCAATGACGATCTTACCGAGGCATTTGAACGAGTGGCGATCGGCCCAGAGCGTAAGAGTAAGGTGATGAATGACCACGAACGTAAGGTTACTGCATATCACGAGGCTGGGCATGCGATCGTCGGACATGTCTTACCAGATTCTGACCCAGTGCACAAGGTGACGATCATTCCCCGTGGGCGTACTGGTGGCGTGACTTGGTTCTTGCCTCCAGAAGATCGTAGCTATAAGAGTGTTTATGAATTGAAGGATATTTTGGCGCGGGCTATGGGCGGTCGTATGGCGGAGAAACTCATTTTCGGGGAGGACGCTATTACGACGGGAGCTTCTTCGGATTTGCGTAATGTTGCCGAACTGAGTAAAGAAATGGTCGTTGAGGAAGGTATGGGCTCACAGACTCGTCATTTAGTCTTCCCTGATCAGAGTACTGGGTATTACACTATTACTACCAGCAAGCCGTATTCGGAAAAGACTGCTGAAGTTATCGATCTAGAGGTGAAGAAGCTCTCTGATGAGGCGGCAAAACGCGCTGAAGATGTCTTACGAGCAAATAAGCCAGTCTTAGATAGACTTGCTGAGGCTTTGTTGCAACATGAAACTCTTGAAGAAAAAGACCTAGTACCTTTGCTAAAAGACGCTAAGCTACCAGCAACGGCAAAATTGCACCAATAAAATTACCGATAAAACTATTGATAAAACCCTAAATCCACCGCTTAGCGGTGGATCTATGGTATAATGGGGGCAGGCCCGGGTGGCGGAATTGGTAGACGCGCTAGCTTCAGGTGCTAGTCTAAGCAATTGGGTGCAGGTTCAAGTCCTGTTCCGGGTACCAGTTTATTCTTACAATTTTGGGATAAACTGCGCATATTCTCTGGATTGTAAGATCCAGTGATAATCTGAGCATTCTGTGGTTCTGATTTGACTTTTCCTTGTGCTCGCGACTATTTAGCTTTACTCCCGACCTCTTCTAAAGAGTTTGATAATCTTAAATATCATTATTGGCCCGTTGAGGGCTTGTTTAGGAGTTTTATGAAACAAAGTCAATCCACCCACAAAATTCTCATTGCTTTTTTGCTTAACCTGGGGTTTTCGGTCTTTGAGTTTATTGGTGGAATCTTTACTAATAGTGTGGCAATTACCTCTGATGCGATCCATGATTTAGGCGATGCGATCAGCATCGGTATTGCTTATTTTCTGGAACGTTATAGTCGGAAGAAGCCAGATCGGAATTATACCTATGGTTATATGAGATATTCTGTGATTGGCGGTTTGATTACAACACTGATTTTGCTACTCGGTTCGTCGTTTGTGATTTATGGCAGTATTGTTAGAATTATGCACCCTGCGCCAGTGAACTATGAGGGCATGATTTTGCTGGCGGTCTTTGGAGTGATTGTCAATTTTGCAGCGGCTTATTATACACATGAGGGCAATTCCCTGAACCAAAGGTCAGTTAATCTACATATGCTTGAAGATGTTTTGGGGTGGGCGGTAGTATTGATTGGGGCGATTATTATGTACTTCACAGATATTGCCTTGATTGATCCGTTATTGTCAATTAGTGTTGCAATTTTTATTCTTGTAAATGCGTTTAGGAATTTTAGTGCTATTCTAGATGTATTTCTTGAGAAAACGCCGCGAGAAGTTTCTATTGAGAAGTTGCGTGCGCAAATCATGCAAGTGAAAGGAGTTCAAGACGTACATCATATTCATGTTTGGAGTATGGACGGGTATCATAACTGTGCGACCTTGCATGTAGTATGCAAAAAACCAAACTCCACGATCAAAGAGAAACTGCGTGTCAAACTACAAGAACACGCCATTAATCACATTACGATTGAGCTGGAGACACCTGAAGAGTGTTGTCCAGATACAGAATGTGATACAGAGCTGAGACAATCAGAGCATGCACATCACCATCATCACTGAGATGCTGATATGGTTTTCAAAAATCAATAGATATAGTATAATATATACAATATTTGAGCAATAAGTAAAAGGGAAATAATATTTTATGTCAGGACACAGTAAGTGGGCAACTACCAAACGCCAAAAAGCCGTAGTTGATGCGAAACGCGGAGCATTGTTTACAAAAATCGCTAACCAGATTGCAATTGCGGCACGCTCTGGGACTGATCCAAATATGAACCCGTCGCTTGCTATGGTGCTTGAGAAGGCACGCCAAGCTAATATGCCAAAGGCTAATATTGAGCGAGCGATTGCTCGCGTGTCTGATAAGAGTGCAGCGGCTTTGATCGAGGAAACCTATGAAGGGTATGGTCCTGGTGGAGTGGGTATTATCATCGAGGTTGCGACCGATAATAAGAATCGCACCATGCCAGAAGTGCGCAATGCTTTATCGAAAAATGGTGGTCGTATGGCTGATCCAGGATCAGTGATGTTTCAATTCGCGCGTAAAGGCTGGATTGAAGTAGCGGAAAAGGGTGAGGATGCCATGATGGTTGCTTTGGATGCTGGCGCAGAAGATGTCGATGAGGGTGAAGAAGGCTTAATTATTGCTACGGCACCAAGTGATTTAATGAAAGTGCGCCAAGCTGTAATTGATGGCGGCTTGAACGTGACAACAGCGGAATTGCGTTACATACCAAACAGTGGTGTAGCTGTTGAAGGTGACGACGCAGAAAAACTTGAGAAACTCCTCGATGCTCTAGATGATTTGGACGATGTGACTGCGGTACATACTAACGCCGAATAGGTACGAATATAAGTGTTAGGAATAAAATTCCCTCTTTTTGCAAAATGAGGGAATTTTAAATGTATCCATCTTGAACACTGGGTTGGTCTAGCTGAATTGGCGGAAACCGCACTTGTAGCGGGTGTTAATCTGTGGTAGAATGAGAAGTGGAAGGGTGGCCGAGTGGTTGATGGCACTGGTCTTGAAAACCAGCAGGTTAATAGCCTCGCAAGTTCGAATCTTGTCCCTTCCGCCAGGTATTTTGCGTAGACTTTTGAATTGGTCTAATGCTAATAAATAGCCCTGAAGGGTTATTTTTTATGGCTGGTGGAATTTGTATCCCCTCACCACCCTTAACCCATATACTATTTAGGTAGTAGCGACGCAGCGTATGGAGAAGCCGAGGTAACGGCCAGTGCCGTAGGCTGGGTAGACACCGGAGCTAGTGAAGTACAGGAGGTACGCGAGGCTAGCAGAGTCGGCAGTACGTGACCAATAGTAGCCGTTGGAGCCGACATTGCCCAGGGAGCTACTGGAGACGAATCCGGCATAAGGGAAGTTGCCACTTGATTAGAGCAATCATCTTGATAACTTGCACGGTTTCTTCATTTTTTACTGATTCTGCATTAAGGATCATGCTTATTTTATCACTTTTGCCAATTTAACTTAATATAAGTTTGCGGCTAGAACGTCACACTCTTATCAAAAAGTACAGTTTTTTGATGAGTTTAGCTATTTTAGCCCAAAACTACCATTTTTAGCCACTTCCTGACGCTACTTTTACTGTTTAAGGCTATTTAGAGCCATTTTAAGCGATTTTTCTGAAAACCTTGGTATGAGAGCGGTTTTGACCTAAAAGGTGTTAGAGGGCGTCTAGAGAGGCGGGGATCTTCTGTTTTGCTACCACAGCTGGCATCGCTAATAGTGCTGACGGCTCCAACAAGATCCGTTCTGCTCCCTACAACTTCCCTTATGCCGGGTACGTCCTCGATGGCCATTTGATAGGTTATGAATATGCGCGAGCTCCTAATCCAGACTCCCCTGAGGGTTACTACTGGTCACGTACCGCCAGCTCTAGTAATAATGCCTACCGCCTGGTCTTCAATAGCTCCAATGTCTACCCGGCCAACGGCAGCGCCAACCGTTACTACGGCTTCTCCGTACGCTGCGTCGCTACTACCTAAATAGTATATGGGTTAAGGGTGGTGAGGGGGATGTTTCCCGTATGCCAAAGATTCAAAATTATTGCTATTTGACTGCATACCAACTACATTTACCATCATTTCTTAAGGGAATTTTATCAAAAAATGGATTTTTTGTGTTATAATTACGTGTAAGATTTGTTGTTTGTTGTGCGCAAATCGTTTTATGTGGTACCATAGCTCAGCTGGTTAGAGCGCAGGACTCATAAGCCTGAGGTCGGTGGTTCGATCCCACCTGGTACTACCAAGAGATTTCGAGCTCGTTTGAGCTCATTTTTTGTGTTATAATGGTAGCATATGCAAGAGAAAAAAGGTTTTACTTTACTGGAAATTATGATCGTGGGGGCATTCGTGTCGCTTTTGGTGGTAATGTTCTTTATCCAAAAAGCTAACGTAGATGCAATGAACCGCGATGATGACCGCCGTACTGCTATAAATGCTATGCATTATGCTTTGCAGGAATATTATTATCCGAAATATGGGTATTATCCACTGGAAATTTCCGAGGAAGTATTACCAGTGATCGATCCAGCTTTGTTTACTGATCCTTCGGGAATTAATCTTGGTAACGATGGTAGCTCCTACAGCTACGAACCAGCAAATTGCAACTCAGAAAATCAGTGCCGCGAGTATATCTTGCGCGCGCAGTTAGAAAAAGAAGAGGCCTATATCAAAACGGGCAAACAATAAGGAGGAGAATGATTAAATTCGTTCCAGCACAGCCAGCAGCTGTGAATATTAATCAAATAGAAGTAGCCTTAAGCGAGATTCGTAATGACGCAATGAGCGGCTGGTTGGATTTACCAGATAATTATGACCGTGACGAATTAGCAAATATCAAAAAAGCGGCTCAGCAGATTCAAAATGACTCAAAGTTTTTAGTTTGTATCGGTATCGGCGGGTCGTATTTGGGCCATAAGGCTTTGATCGATGCTTTAGAAAAGCCTAGTTACACACGGGTTTTATATGCTGGAAATTCATTGAGTCCGCGTGCATTAAATGCCGTAATGCAACAAATTGGAGACGCGGATTTTTCCGTCAATGTTATTTCTAAGTCTGGCACAACAACAGAGCCAGCTGTGGCGTTTCGTTTTTTCAAGGAGAAATTATACAAGAAATATGGCAAAGAGGGCGCGGCCAAGCGAATCTATGCCACAACTGATGCAAAACAGGGCGCTCTACATGGGGAGGCTGTGCAGGAAGGGTATACCCGTTTCGTAGTGCCAGATAATATTGGTGGTAGATTCTCGGTACTCACTGCGGTTGGATTACTACCTTTGGCGGTGGCAGGTGCGGACGTAGACGCGTTATTGGACGGTGCAAAAACGGAAAAAGATGATTACGCGCGCGAGCCAAATCTCGGTAATGTGACGGCGGTACAGTATGCTGTGACACGTTCGGAGTATTGGAAAAAAAAGTATGATACCGAAGTAATGGCTTCGTTTGAGCCTAGCTTGCAATATTTTGAAGAGTGGTGGAAACAACTATTTGGTGAATCCGAGGGGAAAAATCATCAGGGAATTTTTCCGGCTTCGGTTGTCTACACTACGGATTTGCATTCGCTTGGACAATATATGCAGGATGGGCGTCGGAATATTTTTGAAACTATGTTGGAAGTAGAAAAAGTAGGGGAAGTTGACTTTGCGGTGCCGATTATTCCAGGTGCAGATGTCGATGGATTGAAGTATCTAGAAGATCGAAAACTTAGTGATATCAACCGGATTGCTTGCATGGCGACCATGGCGGCGCATCGAGCCGGTGGTATACCGGTGCTTGAGGTGATTATGCCAGATTTGACTGAACGATCACTAGGTGCTTTAGTATACTTCTTTGAATATGCTTGCGCTCTGTCAGCAAAGCTTAGCGGTGTCAACCCTTTTGATCAGCCGGGTGTAGAGGCTTACAAGACCAATATGTTTGGTCTTCTAGGTAAACCAGTTGCTTAAAACTGATTTTTAGCATATACTTTTTATATGAGTAAACTACGAATTGTAATTGCGCTTGGTGGTAATGCCTTACAGCGTGATGGAGAAGTCACCGCTGAAGCGCAAAAGTCCGTAGCTGAGCAGGTTGGTAAGACGATTGCCAAATTATCTTCTAAATACGACATCATTATCGCACATGGCAATGGTCCACAGGTAGGGAATATTCTCATCCATGAGGAGGTAGCTGCGACGCCGTCAGCTCCAGCAATGCCTCTAGAGACTGCGGTAGCGATGAGCCAGGGACAGATTGGCTATTGGCTGTCGCAAGCAATTGACAATGCTTTTACCCGTGAGAAACGTCATAAGCAAGTCGCGAGTATTGTAACTCAAGTGATTGTTGATCGGAATGATCCAGCTTTTCGTAATCCGAGTAAGCCAATTGGTCAGTTTTATGATGCTCAGGAGGCTCTAAAACTTACGAAGTCGAAAGGTTGGCAGATGCGCGAAGATGCTGGCCGCGGTTATCGTCGCGTCGTGCCTTCACCAAAACCGATTGATATCGTGGAAAAGAAACAAATTTTAACTTTAGTCGAGGCGGGCGTGATTGTGATTGCGGTAGGGGGCGGTGGCATACCGGTAATACAGACCAAGATCCTGAAGACTCTTAAAGGTGTAGACGCAGTAATCGATAAAGATCTTGCCGCCGAAAAGTTGGCCGAGCTAGTCAAGGCGGATATGTTTGTGTCAGTGACGGCTGTGCCAAATGCGTATATAAATTATGGAGAACCGGAGCAGTTGGCTCTAGGCATGCTGAGCGTTAAAGAGGTAGAGAAATACATTGAGGCAGGTCATTTTGGGGCTGGTTCGATGCTACCGAAGATCCAAGCCATTACACAGTTTGCACGCAAGAAGAAAGTTGGTATTATTGCTTCTCCAGACAACCTAGAGTTAGCTTTAGCACGTCGCGCGGGTACTATTGTACAATAGCTGGGGCGATACAAAAGTCCTATACTATATAGTATAGGACTGAGAAAACCTTTAAGCCCAAATAGCCTAGGATAGCTCTCGAGCTGCTATACGCACGGCTTCATCCCAGCTTGTAGCGACGTGTGGGGCTGCAGCAATCTCTGCAACACGCATGCCGGTGCGGATAATTAGGGAGATTTCTTGCACGATCAGATCAGCGTGAGGAGCAACGACGGTCGCACCCAGCACCTGTCCTTTCGTGTCAGCAGCCATTTTGACAAAACCATCGCGAAAATCATTTGTGTTGGCCGCGCTGATACTGTCAATAGGAATGATGGATACTTTGCGCTTTTCTCCTTGCGGTCCAAAATCTATCTCATTCATGCCAACTTTCGCCACCTGCGGGAAAGTGTTTGTCATGCGTACGAAGCCAGTATAGTTGACGTTATTACCCGCTTTTTTGATGGCGTTCATGGTGGCAAGCTTAGCTTCATAGGTAGCCTTTTCGGTCGAGCTTTCGCCACCAAGAATGTCGCCAGCCGCCCAAATGTGACCACAGCTAGTACGCAAATTGGAGTTGACCTTGACACCATCGAAAGAATATCTGACACCTGCATTTTCCAAACCGAAATCAGTCGCTGGTTCTGGAGGCGTAGCCAAAACGATCGCGTCAACTCGTACGGATTTTTCTTGTCCGTCACGCACGAAAATGACTTGCTTACTCTTAAGATCTTGCGTTAAGGCAACAACGCGAGAATTAGTAAGAACCTCAACCTGGAAATGTTTACGCAGAAAATCTTCAATCACCGTGCTGACCTCTGGATCTTCTTTGGGCAAAAGTCGTTCTTCCGACTCAGCAAGAAGAACTTGAACCCCGAGTGCACCGAAATATTCTGCGATTTCACATCCAGTAGAACCACCACCAACAATCAACATAGCTTTTGGCAACTTTGGCATTCTGAGAACGGTATTTGGTGTCCAGCAGGATACGGTGTCAGTACCAGCAATGCCGTTGACCGATAAAGTGCTACCTGTAGCTAATAAGAACTTCTCACCACTAATCTGCGTATCGTCAATCACGAGTTCGTGAGAATTAATAAAACTAGCATGACCATGATAGCAATCAATGCCAGCATTCTCGAAGATCTTATGGTTGCCCCCACCAGCGCGGCGTACAGCTGTAGCTTGCCAATTTAAGACGGTTGGATAATTATAACGCAAAGTTGAGCTAGACATGCCAAAACGTGCACCATTGACAGCCTCAAAATATTTCTCTGCAAATCCCAAAGCTGCAGCATAGGGAACATCGCGGTAGTTGAGAGTTGAGCCGCCCCATTTGTCGGCTTCAACGATTGCCGTACGCACACCAAGCCCAGCTGCCAAAAGTGCTGCGGCACTACCAGCTGCGCCACTTCCAATTACCACGTATTCATAGTCAAATTTCTTACTCATCGTCCCAACCCAATTTGCTTTATATTATTTTACCACGGTTTTTATAAACATAAGCTAAATCTTTGTTGTATTTTTCGGCTTCTTCAGCGATAAAACGATTCAAGTCATCGGTCGTTACTGCTGCGCGTTTCGTTAGGCGTTCGGCGACCTTCTGGCTAATTTTACCAACAATAATCTCGGCGACACCAATGGAAATCCCAATAGCCTTGGCGCTATGCAATAGGTCTTCTCGGAGCTTCTTCTCGTCAAAAGTGACTGGGGACAGTTCGCGTTTATTCTTTTTCCTCATACTAAAGCCTCAAATGCAAATAGGAAAAATCCTAAAATTAAAAATCCTACGCCAGAGATAACCCTCATAAAAGTCTTATGTTTAACTCGCCAACGCTGAATGTTAGTAATCGTCTCCCCTCTGCGCACTGCAAAACGCAATATTACTGCTGGTAGAATTGCTAGTGTTGTATAAATTACAACACTTATAAGTTGCCATAAGGGCGGTAGCTTGAGAATGCTATTTGCTGCAACGACGAACAAAACCAAAGTAAAAGGCATTTCGGCCAGACTAGTCAAAACTCCCAGCGAGAAAGCCTCTGTATTGCTATTGGTAGTCTTAGCGTGACTGTCAATGAACTTTGCTACCGAGCGTGGTAGCCACAGCTCAGTGCTTTTACCCCGTTTGTAGTAAAATATCCACACTATAACAGCTAGAGCTGCCAGCATACTCACAATAATCACAATTTCCTCCGGATACAATGAATCCCCAAAGTAGCGATCGAACATAAAAGAAATAGCAGCGATAGCAAGAAAAGTTAGTGTACCGATCCCAGCGATATAGCTACTGACAATGCTTTTGGTTTTCTTGCGCACATGTTTACCAAGGCTAGCATGATAAAGAAGCAGTAAGGAACCCAGTTGCAATTGTAAGCTAGCCTGCACGAATGCTGCCAAGATCACCTCTGCAAAGGGAATAACCATATCCATAATCGTATTATAGCATAAATTCTTTGTTTTCTAAAAATCTATTACGTTAATGCTTGTATTTTAAATTTTATACATGATATGCTCCAACTATGAAGAAAAAATTATCTATTTTCCAGAATTATTTCCAGTTCAGCTTGGCGTTGCTATTTAGCGTAGGATTTTTACCAATAAATTTACAGAGTGATTTGGTAGACCAACAATATTCCTTGAATTATATTACTGAAGACGAGCTTGAGGAAACTATTCCTGATTTATCAGATCCGTCCGAAGATAATAATCAGGATGAATATGAGATATATGATTTCGGATCAGACCTAATTATTAGTGCAATCAACCCTGGATATAATATTGATGAAGAGAAAAATGTTGGTGACTTCATCGAGCTTCGTAACTTGACCAACGCTCCACTTGTGCTTGCCGGTTTTACGCTTCGCTATACTAATAGCACTGGTAAAACCAGTAATGTTTTTACTTTTCCAGAGGGAAGCTATATGACTGGCAAGCATCTCCTTCTTCGGTATCACAATTCTTCTACGTCCGATATAGCTGATGCGAACTATAAAGTCGATATTGCTATGAAGGCTGGACCACTTGCATTGTATTATGAAGATCAATTGGTTGATACTGTTTGTTGGAATGGTAGCAAGGCATGTGAACGAGAATTTAAGAATACGGTCAATAATGCCCCGACGACATTAGTACGCGATTTGCAGACTGGCAAATTTGAGCATATGCTAATTGATGATTTTATGCCAAACTTTGATCCCGATAGTCCAGCTTTACACTTGCTAGATGAGTCAGAGGAGGATGAGATGGATGAGGGCTTATTACCACCGCCTCAGTGCCGTGGCTTAGAATTTTCAGAAATACTAACCTACTATACTGATGATAAAACGGAACAATTTATTGAGGTTTTTAATCCTACGAGTGTAGAGATAAATCTTAATGGCTGTTTTGTGGGATACAAGAATAAAACATATCCTCTGGCGGGAAGAGTGGGGGTTGGACAATACTTGGCCATATACCAAAGTGATTTGTTTGCTTTAACGAAAAATCCCACTAATCTAAGTGTCTTGACTCTAATTGACGCAGATGGCTATATATTGGATGAGGTGGCTTATCCTCATGGTCAAAAAAGATTAACTACTTATGCAAAGATTTTTGATTCGCAAGGCAATGAGAGTTGGCAGATAACTTATGCGATAACGCCAAATGCGGAAAATGTTTACCAAAAATTCCGTAGTTGTGAGGAGGGAAAAGTCATTAACGAAGCCACCGGCAACTGTGTCAAGGTTACAAGCTTGAAGACTACTATAAATACCTTAAAGAATTCTATCGCAGCACCATGCCCAGCTGGTAAATATCGTAATCCTTTGACGGGACGTTGTAAGAAGATAGAAACTACCAGTCAGAACCTGAAGGAGTGCGCAGAGGGATATGAACGTAATCCAGAAACGAATCGTTGTCGTAAAGTGAAAAGTAATACTCCGAATGATGGTGCAGAGTATGCCATAGAGCCAACGACCAGCTCAGATAAGAAGGTTTTTATAGGATTCGGCATAGTAACAATAATACTGGTGCTGGGAATAGTATATGTTGGTTTACAATTCAGGAATGAAATTGTTCGTGTGACTCGCAAAATTCGCCAACGCCTCAATAACATTCGCAAGGACTTGTTCGCGTGTACCATTGGCAGGCACAGAGACAAGAAGCCCTAATTCTTGGTAACGTTGGAGAACGGGCAAGGTTTTCTCGTGGTACTCAGTAATGCGTGTTTGGAAAACTTGCGGATCGGCATCATCTGCGCGTAGACCGCGATCGCCAAGTAGCTTGGCTGCTTCCCAGCGCTCCACAACATCTTGATCAGAGAGTTGCAAGACTACTGCCGCACGAATTGTGTGCCCACTATTCTTGGCAACGGACATAACTTCATCCTCTTCGCCACTCCAGCGCCCGATAGAAGCAAGGACTAATGGATACTTCCAAAGATCTTCCCGCTCAAAATACGGCAAAACCCATTCATAAAAAACATTTGACGGCATTAGCTTGCCATTACCAGTAATATTCTGCCCAGTTGCTTTTTCCATTGCACGGACAATCATGCCAGAAGAAAGAAATTTTGCACCTAGTTTTTCCGCTAGCTGCACTCCGACCGTATCTTTTCCGCTCATTGGTAGACCGAATATATTTATACTACCGATACCTAACCAGGTTTTTATTTGTTGAATTTGCGCATCCATAATATATTTCATTATAGCATAATGCTATGTATTTCTTCCAACTTCCTTTATGCCGGGGGTGTCCGCAATAGCTCACTTAGCGGTGTCGGCTCCAACGGCTACTACTGGTTACGTACTGCCAGCTCTAGTACCTACGCATACTACCTGTACTTCAATAGCTCCTATGTCGGCCCAGCCGACGGCAACAGCCGTTACCTCGGCTTCTCCATACGCTGCGTCGCTACTACCTAAATAGTATATGGGTTAAGGGTGGTGAGGGGGATGGATAGTACCATATTTTTTACAAAAAGCTAGACTTGCCTTGGTTGCCAATTTCGGTACAATAAAAGTGTCTAACTAAATAGCAAATCTGCGTTTTTTGTGGTGGTTTCTGGATAGAAATGGCATCGCAAGAATACAGTCCGGAAGCTTTGAGCTTCCGGCGCGATAATCTCGGCAATATCTCTACTGAGTAAATTGTTCAGCCGGAGTGTCGCGACATTCAAAAACAAATCAAAGTTCTGCACTTCGTTTTTATCTAGTTCGCGCCCGATTAGGGATTCACATTCGGTGGTTGTAAGTGATATTGCCATTCTGTGGTCTATTGTGTAAATACATAAGATATGCGACAAGCTATAGTCAGAAAAATGGTATAATCGGATAAAGAGAAATTATAATTTTATAGTAGAGGAACACTATGCCACGAGCACGCAATAAAGAAGATTTAATCAAAGCCAGTAACGAGCAATATCAGAAATTGATCGACTTAATCGCTTCGCTATCAGAAAAAGAATTAAACATCGAGTTTGATTTTTCTGATGACTCGAAGAAAACTGAGCGACATTGGGGCCGTGATAAAAATCTGCGTGATATTTATGTTCATCTTTATGAGTGGCACCAACTTTTATTAAACTGGATCAAAGCAAACGAGGGTGGTGAAGAAAAACCATTTATTCCTGAGCCGTATTCTTGGAAAACTTATGGCGATATGAACTGCGAGTTTTGGGAGAAGCACCAAAAGACCAGTCTGGAAGATGCGAAAAAGATGTTTGAAAAATCTCACGCCGAAGTTTTGAAACTTGCTGAAAAATACACCAACGATCAGTTATTTGGTCGTGGAGTTTATGCTTGGGTGAATACCGATTTAGGATCATATTTTGTGAGCGTAATGCCAAGTCATTACGACTGGGCAATGAAGAAACTCAAAGCCCACCGCAAAAATTGCGAGAAGTAGAGAGATTACAATTTATGAGTATGATCATGTATGAATAAAGAAGTATTGTTGTTATCAAATATAGATAAAGTCCATACTACAAAAATGGGTATTGATAGGATTAAGAGAAATCTAAAATTAGATACAAATGATGTAGTTGAATATTGTCAAAATAAAGTCATAGATAAGAATTGTAATATCTATAAACAAGGCAAAAACTGGTATTGTGAAATTGATAATATCAAAATAACAATCAATTCATATAGTTATACGATTATTACAGCACATATTATTCACTAAATCACAATCTGTCGCTCGTAGGCTTGTCATACGGCTTACGGCCAAAGAGCGAGTCGGCTACCGGCTTTTCGTGAAGCAGGACGTCTTAGTTGTAGTCGTTATCAAAGGCGGAACGCAACATATCGCGCCTATTCGGGAACAGATACTTGCTGTCATTAAAGCCGATTAAGTCCATACCGCTATCAGTTATAAAGTCAAACTCAAAGATTTTCGCGGTCAGAAGTTGCGCGAAGTTGCTACCCGGCGCGAAGATATAGCGGTCGTCCTTATCTTTTTCTAGCATCAAGCCTTCCGGTGCGACCAGGATTTTTTCGGTTTTACCTTTCAGGGCAGAGAGAATTTTCACCGCCTTATCATAGGTATTGTCGTCGGAATTACGAAAGACGCAAGTGGTTCTACCAAAATTCGCTCCGCTCCATACAGCTTACCTTATTCCGTCAGCATTCGTGATGGCTCCGTAATAGATGTAGGCTCATACGGTAATTATTGGTCGCGTACTATATCTTACGATAAAAGCCAAGCATACAGACTTATCTTCCAAAGCAACACCGTTTACACGACACAAGGATATCAGTATCGTGGTTATTCTATCCGCTGTGTAGCCCTCGGCAATTAAAGATTGTACATCTAGCGCTCTCCCATCAAAACCATCATTTTAGCCAATTTTCACTCATTTGACTGATTTTAGCTATATTCTAGTCAAAACCACCAATTTTAACCTACCTCAAAGTACTATTTTCCCGTTTAAGGCTATTTAGAGCCGTTTTAAGCGATTTTTATTAAAACCTTGGTATGAGGAAGGTTTAGAATTAGCATAGCCATG
>RYWJ01000002.1 GCA_003979185.1 Candidatus Saccharimonadota bacterium
TTGTTTGATTGGAATACTATGAAGAGATACTTTAAGTAACTTTAGTAATAACATATAGATTATATATTTTATGGACTAGCTTATTTTTATAAGTAATAGATTCAAATACCATTCCTAATAAAAACAGCACCACAAGGGTGTTTAAAGAAAATCTTTATAACCCTAATCACCTAGGCTCAGATAAGAGCCTATTTTTATTGGTTGAATTGGGGCTTCGATGTTTCGGATTTATATCGAGGTTCCATAGAACTAATAAACGCCTATGGTAAGTTCCTAAGTTTATGAAATTTAACAATTCGGAAAAGCTGATTTTAATAAATAATTACTTATCTCTACAATCAGCCCCTTGCACCTCAACATAATTAACTAATTATTTGATGATGATCGTGTTATTGCGAGAATTGTCTCCTATTTGGAAGTTTTTGTGAATAACTAACTCGTTTATAATGGATTTTTTCTATTACATACATATGCGCTATATAACGCATTCTTGTATTTGCCTCGAGGGGCGGGTTGTAGAGATAAGTGGAGAAAACAAAATGTGGAAGTTTTATCAGAGCGAACGGCTTAACCGTTATGCTCGATGTAAAAAGCGTCCAGATGTTAAATCAATTTTAATAGTTGTCCTAGCGGTTGCTGTGGTCTTGTTGCTTGGAGTAATATTGAATCTCAAGACAGCCTACAGCTTGCGTGAGTACTCGATTAAGAACGATTGTGTCTGGACTTATCAGAATACAGCCTACGGTGATGACCGTGACTGGATTTGTAAATAATTAACTATTAACAAGTGGAGAAAATAATTATGTTAATTAAAGTTATATATCAGAATGATGAAGCGCAGTTAGTGCGTGTAATGCGCGTGGCGCATAAGAATAAGAAGAAGCTATATGATATGAGCGCAAAAGAAATCATGGATACTGGCTTCGGGATGTTCAGATAGGAGTCTGTATGGGTAAGCTTAAAAACCATTTTCAAAGACTCTTAGGAGATGACTTGGTAGAACAGTTAGAAGAAACTCAGATCGAGGGGGAAGACAATGGAAAATAAGAAATCAGTTTACGAGCGCCTAGGTCTGATCCAGTCAAAGTTAGCAGTTGCCAAAGATCGAACCAACGATTTTGGTAAGTTCGACTATCGCAATGCCGAGGATATTCTCAAGGCAGCTAAGCCGCTGGCTTTAGAACAACAATGTGCAATTATCATGAGCGAAAAGCTAGTGACTATGAATGGTCAAACTTATATTAAATCTACGGCTACGCTTGTGGCGTATGATTTATCTGATCACAGCATGGTCACAGCGACAGCATATGCTCGTGAAGCCACGCAAAAGGCTGGTATGGATGTATCGCAAATCACTGGATCTGCGACTTCCTATGCTAGAAAATATGCACTTGGTGGTCTACTTGCAATTGATGATGGCATAGATGCTGATGGGTTAGACAACCGCGAACCAGCTCATGATAATTGCAAGAAAGATTGTAGACCTTACCAGAAAAATGATGTGCCACGTATCGACTTTGCCGAGGTGCGGAAGAAGCTAGAAACCATCAATGATGTTGATGACCTAGAGAACTACTGGCGAGAGCTGAATCCATCTAACACACAAGCGAAGTTTTTACAACGCGACTTTGCGAAAAGAAAGGCGACGATCAATGGCGTGGAGTGAGAAGCCAACCAGAAGTCAAATGGGTGCGCTGACCTGTAACTACGAAGCGACTTTGTTCGACATCTGCGATTGGCTTAAAACTATTGGCGCAACGAGACTCTATGACATAGTGAACAGCTTGATTGACGAAGAAATTACGTGGAAAGTAGTTAGCAAAATCAAGACGCGCAAAGAGATAAGCGCAATGATAGCGACTAGCAATAAAGGTCATGTAATTGCGCCTACGATCATGGGCTATTACGATGCTTATTTGGAAAAGAACAATGCGACTATGAACATGCAAGAGCTGATTGATGGGCTAAAAGCGTATAACGAGAATGCGTGAGTAGAACGTGCCGCTCTAAGCAATTGGACTTAGAGCCGTTTAGACCGTGGCACAAACTAAGCTCCTCCCATATCTTATATGGCGCTCACTAGGAGCTGTCTAGCAAGTGCTCGTCCCTTTCATTAACTGCGGGGAGGGAGGAGCACACTATAAATTAAATGGAGGTATGATGGCAAACGCTATCAAAAATTAAATGGAATTATTTATTAGCAAGTGGAGCTAGTGGTGACGGTGGTGCTGTAGTTAAGCTACAGTTAAATGGGTAACAAGCCAACCGAAGCCACTTATTCTCCACTTATCAGATGGAGAAGTTTGATTAGTCTTTCTTCTCCATCAATCTTAAGCAAAGGAATGATTTATGAAGCACAAAGTAATTAAAGAATATTTATCGACAACTGGAACGCACCGCAAAGCTGGGCAAATTGTGCATGTGTCTATGCCGAGCAAGCATACTGAAGACCTCGTGCGCTTTGGTTTTCTGGAAAAATTAGAAAAGGCAAAGCCAATCAAGAGTAAGCTAGCTAATCTCCTAATCGCTCCCGAAGATTATATTGAGGGTGAGAAGAAGCACTTCACTTACGATGAGGCAATGGCGATTGAGAAAAAGCTTAATAATGGCTGGCGTCTACCTACACGCCATGAGTGGGCTTTAATCTGCGAAGAATTTGCATGTGGCTCGGACGGTCGACTAGACCCGGAACTGCTTACTAAAAATCTTGGTCTTGACAAAAAAGGCTATGTCCTCAATGGCTCACTGTACGGTGTCGGCTCCAGCGGCTACTATTGGTCACGTACTGTCGACTCTGGTAATAGTCAGCGCGCATACAACCTGTACTTCAATAGCTCCACTGTCTTCCCAGCCGACAACTTCAGCCGTTACTACGACTTCTCCGTACGCTGCGTTAAGGAGTTGGAGGGGTAGTAAAATATGGCGGATTTACATAGGTTTCAGCCGACTTATCGTGTAACGTCCGCTGGCGTTATTATCTATTTTATGGACAAATACACAGTACAGATTACCCACCGCAGTAGCGCGGTAATTTGTACGCGGTATTTCAATCGTGAAAGAAACTTTTATAGACGCCACTGGAAGCCTTTCTGTGAGAAGCTTTACAGGCTGAATTATATTGAATCCATCTGGGACGTTATGGATATTGCTCAAAAGTTTGAGATATCTATGCACTCCCCTTATTCTAAACCCTATGAGATCAAGCCTGGGGTGCTGAAACGTCCAACAATTTATGTATACAGGAGGAGGAAGAAATGAGTAAGTTATCTAAGGCTACAAAAAATGATTTCCCTATCATTGTATATGCAAAGTTTTGTATTAGCTGTGACTATCCAGATGAATGGGATAAGTTTCTTGACTGGGCACAGAGAAACGGAGAAACTTTCAAGGTTGTAAGAACAATTTATCGGCCCGAAGATCATAAACGAGCCAGTGAGATTTATGATAGTGAAGATTACCCACCTTTCGTTGTTACTGATGACGTTATAGACTTCTTGGACTTCGTAAAGAAAATTACATCAAAGAAAAAGCGTTCTAGGAGAAGCCGTAATGACTTGTAAGACTTGTAATGAGCCTCACGGCGCATATGAACGAATCGTGTATATGATTAGACTTATTAAAACTAGATTAAAGATGAAAGGATGGTAGAAATAATGAAACGTTATGTATTAAAAAAAGAACTGCCAACGTTTAAGGTTGGCGAAAAATTCGAGCTTTCTAGAAGTGGTAATCTTATACAAAGAAACAAGGGTGATTTTGGAGACCTTGTTGTCTATCACCGTGAGACTCTAAAGAAGTTCCCTAACACTCTCAAAGACTGGTTTGAGGAAATACCAGAGAAGCCGGAAACGGTGTGGGATTTGATGGATGGGGATAAATATTATTCAATTTCTAGTGATGGTTTTATAACAACCGAAAAATATTGTCTTGGCACGCAATACGATGATGACAGGAGAGTTGCTCTTGGTAATGCGTTTTTAACTAGAGAAGATGCTGAAAAAGAAATTGCTTTGCGTGAGGCTCGTGAGATTCTAAAAAAGGATACAAAAGGTTTCCAGCCAGATTGGGACAATAATAATGAACCTAAATATGAAGTCTATTACAACTATAATAATGAATGCCTATATACTTGTTGCTACGAGTATTGTTGTGCCCATCAAGACCTATGGTTTGCCACCGCAGAAGACGCCGAAGCCTCCATCAAGGCTCATCCGAACGAATGGAAAACCTATCTTGGGGTGGAGGAATGAAGACCTTAATTAATGCTTTGTAAATGGAGAAGAAGAATGAAAGTAATTAAAGGCAAAAATAATTTTGCTAAAGTTTACACAGACGAAGTGGAGCAGACAGCTCTTGACCAGATTGAGTTGCTCTGTGACCAACCGTGGACTAAGGGCTTACAAATTCGTATTATGCCCGATGTTCACGCAGGTGCAGGTTGTACCATCGGCACTACAATGGAAGTCAAAGATTATGTTGTACCAAATCTAGTAGGCGTAGATATTGGCTGTGGAATGGAAGTAGCTAAACTTGCCCCACAAGACATCGATTTAGTAAAGCTTGACAGATTTATCCGCAAGAAAATTCCATCTGGTTTTGCAAAAAGAAATAAACCTCATGTATTTTATGAGTCAAAAGCTGAGAAAGTTCTAGATAAATTATATGCTGCTCACTTAGTGCTGAAGCCAAAATGGTATGACGTACTTAATTCAGTTGGCACACTTGGTGGCGGAAATCACTTTATTGAGCTTAATAAGAATGAAGCTGGTGAGATTTATATTGTAATTCACAGCGGAAGCCGCAATATTGGCTTACAAATTGCCAATTACTATCAGAAAATCGCAGATGAACGGCAACCGTTTGCCGATAAGGGCTTAGCCTTTTTAACTGGCGAAGCCTGCGAACATTATTTACATGATATGATGCTTGCTCAAGAGTTTGCGATGCTCAATCGTCATGCCATGATGTATGACATTCTTGAGTTCTTAGGAGTTGAGCCAGTAGAAACCTTTACGACAATTCACAACTATATTGAGCCAGAAACACATATCTTACGTAAAGGTGCCGTATCCGCTAAGGAGGGCGAGAAGTTCATTATCCCAATCAACATGCGTGATGGTAGCCTTATTTGCGTGGGTAAAGGTAATAAAGACTGGAACTATTCTGCTCCACACGGTGCAGGTCGCTTGATGAGCCGTATGCAGGCAAAGAAGAGCCTCTCTGTGGATGAGTTCAAGAAGCAGATGGAGGGTATCTATACTACTTCTGCTAATATCAGCACACTTGATGAAAGCCCTATGGCTTATAAGGGCATGGAAAATATCGTCAATAACATTGAACCTACAGCTGACATCATCGAGAATATTAAGCCAATTTATAACTTTAAGGCAGCTGAGAGAGGACGCTAAATGGACAACGAAAATAATTATCTTTCCGACATCAATGTCGGAAAGATAAACTTCCAGCCTATGCAAAAGCGGTTTATGGTGTGGGATGAAAAGGGGCGCAAATTCGTTAGAGGAATAAACGGCCATATCCTAAACTGGCGTGAAATTGCTAATTTAGTGGAGCCTTCCATCTGGGATTGTGCTGTCGAATTAGATGAAGTAGTCGAGCGTTTCACTATCGTCCAATCCACCAACCTCTTTGATAAAGATGGTGAGGAGATATTTGAGGGGAGTATTGTAATGTATAACCATAACACATATTTTGTACGCCAAGACCGTTATAACGGAATGTGGTTATTAAAAAATGTAAAGACAGGTGATTGTAGTGAATCTATAAATGGTTGGGAGAATGGTAAAGATGAAAGGTTAAAGCTTCTAGGTCACATCCTCTCAAGTCCAGAACGATTAAGGAGTCATATGAGTAAAATTAGGTATACTGAAGACGGTCAGATTGCCAACCCTGACTCCCAACTGTGCTTTGAGATTCTAAATCACAAAGTCGACTATATGCTGGAGATGATGTACGCCTACACATATTTTGCCAACCCCTTTGCTACACCACATAAGCAAGGTGCAAGAAAGCCTCCAAAGGTTGACATGAATCATGTCATGAAGGCTCATGAAATATGCGAGGAACGGATAAAGCAAAGTGTTAAGGATTTTGAAGAAAGGATGAAAAAATGATTTTACCAGCGGCGTCAACATATACTCAACCAGTTTATATTTACCAAGATAGTACATCGTATACCCAACGGTGCCTAGAGCGATCAGAAAATGCTGATCTTGCCCAGAAAGTATTAAAAGGTGAGCGGCTTAACGACAAAGATGCTCAAAGAGTTACCACATGTGTGGCAGAAGTTAAAGAATCTGGCACCAAGCTTGTTGCAGGTTTCTTTATTGTTGTTTTTATTGCTGGTATTGTACTTATTTTAATTGCGGCTTGCGCTCAGGAGTAGAAATATGACAGCAAAATTTATAGAAATAACAGACTTGGACGGTGAGGTGGCACTTATTAATATAGCCAATATAGTCGTGGTCGTAGAAGATGATAATACACCTTATACAATGCTTACCTTTAATATTGGCAAGCAGTTAGTCGCAAAGATACCCTATTCAAAAATGAAAAAACTACTTGGAGTAAGTGATGACAAAGACTAAAACTCCCACAAAGCAGGGAGATTACGAGGTCGGCAACAAGAAGCCACCGAAGAACCGACAGTTTGGACAGATAGAGGGCAATCCACGGCATAACGGGGCTTGGAAAAAAGAAGACACTCTGCGTTTCAAGCTTCAGCAGATTGCGAAGATGACTGCTGAGGAGCTACAACAACTCATCGCTAGTCCAGACGCTGGTGAGTACGAGAAGAATGTAGCTCGTACAGTGCTAGAGATGGTGAGCATGGACGCTGAGAAACGGTGGCGAGTAATCGAGGGGCTCACTAATCAAGATGGTGGATATCCAAAGCAGCAAGTCGAGCAACATAATATCGAACTGAAGCCAATTTTGCCGAAGCCGAAGAAAAAGAAGAAACGATTAGGAGTTGGGAATGAAATTAATTGATGGATATCTTGATAGCTATTATTCCTCTAAGCTAATAAAGGTTTTAGGTGATTTTCTCACCATGGAGTTCAATGCTGACTTCTTCATAGAATACAATATCGACAAGCAGGTAACTGTTATATCGAAGATGCGTAAGTTGGCGGACAAATTCTACACGCCTATATATTCGTTTCGCGAGGCTGATGCTGTAGTTATTCTATCTAACCTTTCAGAAGCTAAAAGACATCTCGAACGTAAGTATAAAGAGCTAATTAAGTTTCAACGTGAGACTATTTTGTGAAATATCACGTCACTACTACTCTAGAGAAGATACAAGCCCTGTTTAGCAATGATGATTATCGTATCATCATCGAACAGGGCGGGACTTCTGCTGGCAAAACTGTGTCTACGCTGTGGGTGCTGCTTGACTATGCACTCGCCCACAGCAATAAGGTGATTAGTATTGTTTCTGATACTTTTCCAAATCTCCGCAAAGGAGCTATGCGGGACTTCTTAGACATCTGCCGCGAGACGGGTGTTTTAGAAGTTGCCACATGGAACAAAGCAGAGAGTACTCTTACACTTCCCAATGGCACTATCGTGGAGTTTTTCTCTTGCGATATGATGGGCGCGCTCGGCGCAAGGCGGGATGTACTCTACATCAACGAAGCTAACCGTATCACTTGGGAAACCTTCTCGCAGCTTGAGATTCGTACCCGCGAGAAGATCATCATCGACTTTAATCCAGTAAACAAATTTTGGGCACATACAGAGATAATCGAAAAGAAGCGAAAAGACTCTGCCTTCGTGAAGCTAACTTTTGAGGACAATGAAGCACTAGATGAGAATACTTATAACGCTATTCTCGCACGTAAAGGCGACGGTACGAGCAACTGGTGGCGGGTATATGGCTTAGGCGAAATAGGGAGCTTAGAGGGCAATGTATATGAGGGTTGGGTGGCCGAAGATGAGCTATCGTCTGATCTAAAACTATTAAGGTATGGTATTGACTTCGGGTTCAGTAATGACCCGACGGCAGTAGTTGCTATATACGAAAATGATTGTGGTGAGATTTGGCTTAAACAGGAATTATGTGAAACGAAGTTGCTCACGCCTCAGCTGGTTGTGAGATTGAAAGAAATTATTGAAAGTGATGGTGATGCACTTGTGGTCTGCGATAACGCTAGACCAGAAATCATCGCAGAGCTTCAAGCTAATGGTATACGTGCTATTGGCTGTGATAAGACGCCAGGTGAGAAGATGAATGGTAAGCGTTATAATATTGAACTGGTGCAACGACGTAAGATTCACTACTTGCGTTGCGATAAGGAGCTTGAGCAAGAATACTTAACTTATGCCTGGCGCAAGAAGAAGTCCACTGGTGAAGTGCTTGATGAGCCAGAAGACGGACACGATCACTGCATGGATGCTATAGCTTATGCGATCAGAGATTTGGAGCGTAAGATGGTCGTCTATGCAATACCAAGAGTTTAAGAGCCGCAACTGTAGCGGTTCTTTTTTGTTGCTTACCACTTCGTAGCCTAATTTTAATTGGCTTAGTCAGTGCCCAGTTGGGCGACGTGAAAGGAATATTAAAAAATGGTAGAGAAAATTAAAACAATTTCTCTTTCAAAACTAAAGATTTCCGAAGCTGAAGTCAACGGAGTAAGCGAGCGACGCGTAACCTTTGTTGCTTCTACAGATCGAGAAGATCGTGATTATGAAGTAGTAAAGATTGACACGTTTAGGTTACCAACAAAAGGCGGCGGAAGCATTAAGGTTGCAGATTTGCCAACTGGCGGATCCGATAATGTGGTTATTCCGCTTCTTACTAATCACGATATGTGGAATGTGGAAAAAACAATTGGATCAGTCCGTAACGCTTCATTCGAGAACAACCGACTCATCTTTGAAGTAGGAATCTCCTCGCGACCATATGCACAAGACGTCTTTAAGCTAATCGAAGAGGGGCATCTCGACAATGCATTCTCGATTCGCTATGGGGACTATTCTCATAACTTTGATACCGGCGTAGACACAGATGGTGAAGTTATTGAGGTGTCTTTAGTTACTCGTGGGTCAAATAAAGACGCCCAGGTTTTAGAAGTTAAAGGAATGAAAGAGGATAACATGAATAAAGCGAAAACTCTGGAAGCCGATCAAGCTCCAGCAGAACAGACCAACACAGAAACAAATACCAATAATGATGGCGATAACAATGTGCCACAAGAGAATGACGAAGAAAAGGAAAAAGGTATGACAACCGATAATAATACACACACAGAGTTTGCAAAAACTCAGGTTAAGACACCATCACAGGCGGCACGTGTCACAACATCGGCACCTGATGATTATTTGAAGTCCAAGCAAGCAGAACATGATTTTGCGCGCACTATTGTAGATCACTACGGTCAGTCTAGTCAAATGGTCATGAAATCATGGTCAAATAAGCTTAAAGAAAAAGGCATTACTGGTGACGCAATCTTGCCTGCTAGCCTTGAACAGATTTTCTTCAAAGCGTGGGAAGATCACTACGAAGCGTTGGGGACATTCCGACGAACTACGAAGCTTTCGGGTGCTGTGTATGCATTCAATACTACAGATCGAGCATTGGGTCATAAAAAAGGCGAGAAAAAGGCCGAACAAAATTTGTCAGACATCCGTCGTGACTACAAGTTTAAGGTCATGTACAAGAAGCTGGCTATTGATTTGCAGGATCTCATTGACGACGAAACTGGCGAGCTGCTACGTTTGCGCTCTGAAGAACTTGCAAGTCGCCGTGGCGACGAGTTAGTCCGAGCAGTTTGGTTTGGCGATGGACGTACTGAGCCATCTGAGGGTAACCCAGATTATCGCCTCTTTGATGGAACTCGTGGCCCATGGAGCATGGTCAATGATATCAACAATGCGAATACTGCCGGATCATTCAGCCAGGCAGTTGCTACTCAAATTGCTAATGTAGCATCAGACTCTTTGTGGCAGAAGATTATTAAAGTTCGTGGTGCTATCCGTGGTGGCGTTGGACGTAAAATCATCGTTTTGCCAGAGGGGTCACTAACGGAGCTTGCAATCGCTACCAAAGACAACGGTGAGCCATTGTTCCCTCTCGGTACTGATATGCAGAATCTATTTGGCTCTTACATATTCGAGTCACCATACATGGCGACTTCTGGCTATGATGTATTGGGCTATCGTGAGGGTTCTTACCTATTGGCGACTGGCAACCCAATGGTACGCACAATGTTTGATCTCGACTATAACACTGATGTTATGCTACAAGAGCAGGCTGTTGCTGGTACCGCTTACGGTCATAAGGTGATTGCTGGCTACAAGTCAAAAGCCTAGTCCCCTCAGGTTCATACATAATAACCGAAAATGGTGAGGGGCTACTAACAGAAGATAGTAAACTACTCCTGACACAGTAAAAGAAAGGACGACATGAGTGACAAACCTATTATTTCCCAAGAAACGATGGCCGCGTTACTCGGTCGTCCTTTGAGTGACCTAGAGATAGCTAATTACGATCTATATTTAGAGCTAGCCATAGAGCGGCTTGATGATCTACTGTGCATTAAACTAGAAGACATGGATGATTTGCCAGTAAGGTTAAAGCTACTAATTGCTCGTGCTTTTAATGTCATGAAGCAGGAACAAGCAGCATCTGAATCTCACGGTATTGACAAGAAACAAGTCGAAGACTTCTCCATTAGCTTCCAGGCTGACGCGAGTAGCCCTATGACTTATTTCGTGGAACAAAACCTTTCGATATTAAATCAATACAGTAAGTGCCAAGGCTCTATTAGGAGCGGTAAGGTCTATTCACATGACTGTTTTCGATGTATTTAGCCAAATTGACTATACATTCCTCGAAATATCTAGGGGTAATGTTTATGGTAACCGTGTTATCAATCGACGTGTTCTACGTGGAGTTTTTAAGCTACGCGAAAAAATGAGTTCCTCCAATAATATGGAGACTGTAGACTCGGACGCTCGCTTACATGCTCATACTAACGACTTTACAGTTAATCCTCATGAGCTGGTAGGCCAAGGGGTAGAAGTAAATGGCCAGCAGTATAGTATAGAGGGGGTTTCTGTGGGTGCAAATTTTGATAATGGCGTCATAGAGCATCTGCGATTTGAACTACAAAAAGCTAATTTTGTGGAGGATTCAAATGGCGAATGACAATGCAGTGGCTCATGTTGCGGTCACGCTTGATGATAGAACTGGCGCATGGTTTGGTGGCAAGATGAATAATATCAAGGTTGGACTAAATACTATGGGCAAATCTATAGTATCTAGAGCTAAGATGACTGTACCTAAAAAGAGTGGTAACCTGAAAAAGTCCGATAGAGTAGAAGTACGTGGCAATGTTTGTATCGTTTCTCTTGGTGGCGGAAGCATTAAATATGGTGACTATCAGGAGCGTGGTATGCGTAAAGATGGCACTCGTGTGGTTAAACATTACACTACTGCAGGCACGCATGCCCAGTATCTACAGCAAGCTGGTCTGTCTGTCGTAAAAGAGGGTCTTAGAAAATGGTTACGTTAAGCATACTAAAACTCTTAGAGAACAATGGCTTTGGAGAAATTGATAAAGACCTTTTCTGGGAGAAGCTTGGCTTGAACGAAACTGGTCTTTATATATCTGATATTGGATCTAGCCAAAGCCGTACAGCCAAGCGTTCTACAACCTATGAAATATTTAGTCGTGGTGAATCGGACGTAGAGGGATATATGATGATAGAAAAGGTATCTGATTTTCTAAATTCTCTATTTGATATTTGCAGACTACCATCTGTACCACCAATTACTGATTATGGATATCATGGTGTTTCGTTTCTGCCCGTGAGTACTATATCTAACGTTGGAGTCGATATTAATGGTAGAGTTATTTACAGTATAACAGGTCAAGTGTATTGGTCTGATCGCTACAAAGAAACACCAGCACCACCGGTCAAGGCGATGTATCTAGCGTTAGAAAATGGAAAAGCGTTAAAAACGGAAAATGAAAAAGTAATTTGGAGAGAAGAATGGAAGAAATTGAGGGCGTAAAGATAAGTCAGCTACCAAAAGCTAGTGCGGTTAGTGCAGGCGACCTTATTCCTGGAGTCATTAATGGAGAAACTCAAGCGATTGATGTTAACTTACTAAAAGGCCAAAAAGGAGACCAAGGTGATGCAGGTCCAGCAGGCCCCCAGGGTGAACAGGGACCTCAAGGCGAAAGGGGACCGCAGGGCGAGCAAGGCGTGGCCGGCCCACAAGGTGTGCAAGGTGAGCAGGGTCCTGCTGGTGTTGATGGTGCGCCTGGTCCAGCAGGGCCACAAGGCGAAAAAGGAGATCCTGGAGCTGGTATTGCTATTAGCGGTGAGGTGGAAACCTATGCGGACTTACCTACTAATTTAACCCCAGAAGATGCGGGCAAGTCATATATAGTTAAGGCTGATGGGCTTCTATACATCTGGAGTGGCATATCTTTCCCTGCAGATGGTGAGGGCACCACTTTTGTAGGACCACAAGGGCCTAAGGGTGACAAGGGTGATAAAGGTGATAAAGGTGAGCAGGGCGAGCAAGGCCCGCAAGGTATCCAGGGTGAGCAAGGTATCCAGGGGGAACAGGGACCTCAAGGCGAGCCAGGTACTGGTGGCGAGTTATACGATGAGTATGGCCAGAATACGGACGGGGCTTTAACGCAGAAGTTCGTAAGTGATATATTGAACGCTCAAAATCCTGCTATAGGCTTAAGAGCAACAGCTGGCTCATATAGCACCGCTTTAGGAGATAGTGCCAAGGCTTCTAATTATGGAACTGCTATTGGGCGGCAGGCCATAGCGAGTAGTCTGGGCTCTGTGGCTATGGGGGATGGTGCGCGCGCTATGGCTAAAGGCGCTGTAGCTTTAGGGGTAGAATCGACGGCTACCATCGAAGGAGAAGTCAATATTGGCGCAAAGGCGGGGTACGGTTATCAAGGAAGCAATAGCCGTGTTCTAGCTGGCCTACATGATGGTGTTGAAGATGACCACGCAACCACTGTTGCTCAACTAAATACTACCAAAACGGAGCTTGAAACCAAAATCGCAAATGATTTGATGGAATATTACAATAAAACCGAGTCTGACAATAAATTTGTTGACAAGACTGCAATTGTTCAGTCAACTGGTGAGTCCACAACTGCCATAATGAGTCAAAAAGCCATTACGGATATGATAGGTGGCGTGGAAGCTCGACTTGTGAGCCTAAATAGCGGAGAAGGAGTTCAAAATGACAATCAATAGTGAGATCTCTATTCTTGAACAGAATATTGCCAGCTCATACAATACCATAAAGAACAAAGGCGGTTCTTTGCCAGAGCAACTCAATACAGAGAATTTGGCTGGAGCTATAGCTACGTTGGAAGATGCGGGTGTTACTCCTGGCGAATATGGCGCATTATATTATTTAGTTGGGGTTAATGGTAAAACTGTTCTTCGTGGCGTACAGCTCAATACTATAGACGACTTTAATGCTATGTGTACAGATGGAAACCAACAGTCATCCATTACAATAAACGGTCAGTCTATTCTAAAAAGCACAATTGTAAGATATACCTTTGGGTCTGCTGAGTTAACCAGTCTACCAGATAACTTTTGCTATTATTTTTCAAACATGTCGCAAATGTCAAACATGCCGGATTCAATCACTAGCATAGGTAGTAATTTTATGAGGGCGTGTCAGGCGTTCAATCAATCAATACATTTTAGCAATAATCTTCAAACTATTGGTAGTTATTGTTTAGCTAACAATTATAAACGTAGCGCCAATACAGATCTCTCAAATACGAAGTTGACCAGTTTACCAGACTACTTTATGGCTTGGTGCTATAATTTTAACGGCAAGCTAACATTGCCAGCTTCGCTCAAAAGCATTGGCAATAGAGTGCTTCAATCATGCAATTCGTTTTCGCAAGTGTTAGAAATTCCAGAATCAGTAGAATCTATTGGGGATTTCTTCTTGAGTTGGTGTCATAGTTACAATGTAGCAATAACGATTCCAGGAGGTGTAAGAAGCATCGGGGATTATTTTATGAATACGTGCTATGCGTTTAACTCCGAGATTAGTCTTGGTGATAGTATTGAAACAATTGGGGATTATTTTATGAGTAGATGCATAGTATTTAATCAAGCCCTGACAATGCCAGCTTCGCTCAAAAGCATTGGCACCTCTTTCCTCAACCGGTGTATTTCATTAACTTATTACCCGACATTCAATTGTCCAAATTTGACTACGATTGGGGACTATTTTCTCAATGAGTGCGCATATTTAAGCGGTACAGGTGGGCGGGTTGATCTTACTAATACAACAGTTGCAGAGATTGGCCGTGGCTTCTTGTGGGGGGTGTACTAAAATGAAATTTATGCCAGAGTTTCCTCAGACTCTTACGAAGGTTGGTGATCATTTTATGAGAGACTGTTTTAGTCTTTGCATGAATGTTAATATCCCATCATCTTTGACTGAGATCGGCAGCTACTTTTTCTCTGGTTGTAACAATATAACACGCAACCTGTCGATACCAGATGGACTGAAAACAATTCCAGCAGGTTTTATGTATAACTGTGACAATTTTACTGGCCAGCTTAATATCCCCGCTGGAGTAGTCTTTGAGCCTAGCGACTTTAGCCTATCTATTTATTGGGTCACTGGTCGCCCAGCGTATATTCAAGGTATTCGGGTTACCGGAGATGGTGCAACAGCTTGTATGGCGGCATTACCAAACCATACATCTTCGCCATACAGAAAACTAGTTTCAGTGACCGCTAATGAGGCGGTGGAGTTTAGTGTTGATGAGGAGTCTGTCCCGAATCCGGAAGATTTGTCTACCACTTCGTAAACACAGTAAATATAATAGTATAGTGATAGACATAAGTTTAGATATATCTTTTTCATAAATTAAATCGGAGAAATTACAATGTTCAACCTATTAGCTGGTAACTATGAACTCGCTGTTGGCAATGTCGTCATTCCACCACAGTTGCTTGGCGATCTAAATCCAAATTATGAAGAGGGTCAGATTTCCGCGGAAACTCAAGGTGGTGTGGTGACACAACCATCTGGAAAAGCGGAAACCTCAGAGTTCACATTCACACTCTTTTTACCAAGGGAAAATGCTATGCGCTATATTGGTGTTATCTTCCCTGACCTCTACAAAGCACCAACATCGGAAACACAAAAAAGTGGCAATATTACTGTAAGTACCCAAGCTTGTAAAACTCGAACGCCAGTTGTCATGAATATTCATAACTCATGCGATACCACTGACGACAATGACATCTTTATTCCTGCCGCAATGGCGCGTTTTAACTTTAGCCCAAATCTGTCAGCAACTGATGCTGCATCGATTGAGATTACCGTTGATATGCAGCCAGATGAGAATGGTGATAGATTCCGATTCGGTACTGGAGACCTAAGCCAGCCGTCTAGGTGGGATCCGACACAAGGTAAGACTGTTCCAGTCACTCCGCCAGAAGAGTAGCTGATTCTCATGAGCAATAGCCCCCAAGCATGGGGGTTTTGCTTGCTTAGCACTTCGTAATGTAAACATTATATTGATAATATGTTTGGTAAGCTCAAATCTTTGTTACTTAAATCTAAGGCTACGAAAAATGATAAAGACATTTTTGATAGGTATGTTCCAACTTCTAGCGTAGGAGGCATTAGCGGATTAGTTGGTCAAATCTGTGGAAGCTATGATAATACTTTTCCTAATATAACGCGAATTGCTGAAGCTTTTGCAGAGGTTATGCCGTACGCGATTGATTCCAAAGGTAAGCGTCTAGTGCATCAGCCTAGGTTAATAGAAGTCTTATATAATCCAAATCAGCAAATGTCTGGGTCTGATTTCTTCGAGACTTTAATTGTCATGATGCTGGTCCATCCAATGGTTTATATTTTGTGCTGGCGCGATGAGGCTGGAGAAGTAAAACCAGGCGGACCGATTACTCCAAACAATATTGCAGGCTTTACATTTCTTGAGGGGGCGTCCATCACACGGGTTGGTGGCAAAACAACTATTTATTCTGGATCAAACGTTTATACAGATGCAGATGTCCTAACCTTAAGCTTAAATGTAAATCCGTATAACTTGCTGGCTGGTTATTCCCCATCGCAAGCTATCAAGAAATGGGCAACAGTAGACGATTATGTGGCTGATTACCAAGCGGGTTTCTTTAGAAATGGAGCAGTTCCGGCTGGTGAGTTTGTAGTTACCGCTCCCACCATTGAGGATTTTGATGCAACGGTGGATGCTCTTCAAAAGAACCACCGTGGGGCAAGTAAAGCCAATAATGTATTGTACGTCCATAGACCAACCTCTAGCATAGATGGTAAACCTATGGCCGCCCAAGTAGAATGGGTTCCTTTTGCACAACCTACTAATAAAGGTGTTTTGCAATCTATCTTTGACCAAGTGAATAAAAAGATTGATATGGACTTTGGTGTTCCAGAGGAAGTTAAGGGTTACTTGCAGAACTCTAACTACGCGAGCGCAGAAGTCGCCGACTATGTGTTTGCTAGGCGTGTAGTCTATCCTAAACTGAAAAAAGTCTATGCAAAATTCACTCATGAGATGAATAGAGTAACTGGTGGCCTAGGATATGCTTTAGACTTTGATTTTGAACCACCAGTACTCACTGACACTCGCAAGATTCAAGCAGAAACTTTACAGGTCATGCTTAATGCTGGTTTTACAGTAGAGAGCTCGGTCGAGGCATTACAATTGCCGCGTTCTTTTCTTAAACTAGAGGCCAAGAGCACACCAGCGCCATCGGCGTCAGACGAGTCACAGAATGTGACTAATAATGATGCAGACGCACCTAAGCAAACCAGTGATAAAATTCAGTCTAAAACAGTAAGCAAAGCTTTAGATGGGGACTCACTCGATGAATTGTCTGATCCAGATATTGTTAAACTACTCAATTTATACTCACAAAGAATTATTGATGCGGCTACACAGGCGGTGGAGTCAAATGTAGACGTCAAGGGGGCAGTTAATGATTATCTAAAAAGTCAAAACGCTAATATTATAAGAAAGCTCGTTCTAGGAAACCTGTATAAGATTATAGTGCGAGCAGAGTTCGATGCAATCAATAAGCACTCTAATGAGTTATCGGTATCTAGTGATACAGTTGATGCGAGCCTTGACAGTGACAGGTCTACTTTTGCCTCCTTCGTACTGGCTCTCCAAAACGCACAAAGCACTATTGAGCAAACTACGAGCAATGACATAGAAATTGAAGAAAGAATAGATTCCATAATCGAATTAGTAGAGAGCCAGCTACGTACAACAGGCCTGTATGATGTTATTGATTCTGCTAGTGGAGATGAGTACTCGGAGCAGATAGACAGTATGTTAATTGATTACGGCGAACAGCTGTCTGGTGCGGTAGAAGAAACTATCGAGAAGAATAGCAACTTGGACAAAGTGGCAGTAGTTGCTTTGTTGCTTACATTACTCGCAGAACGCTCCTGGCGTACAGACCGTTGGGCCTTGGAAGAAGAACATCGTGCAACTCACCTCGGCGAACTTTTAGGCGTAGAGGATGTGGCAGATGTGGCTAACCTAGAGCCTTACAAGGTATGGCACGCTAAGCATGATGGTGATACATGCGAACTGTGTATCGGTATCGATGGAGAAACCGTTAAAGCCAACGAGAAGTTTTCTAATGGTGATATGGTGCCGCATTACCATCCGCATTGTCGATGTGTGATGGAAATCGTATTTAAGCCCATCAATGAGCCAATAAAAATAACCTGTCCAAGTTGTGGTAGATATATGATGGAAACTACTGGTGGCGTAATGAAGAATGTAATTTGCGCCAATTCCAAATGTAAGAAACACTATGATTTTGAAGTCCACGGTAAGAAGATTAAAGCGGTAGAAAATAAGAGTTGGACAAAATAATGGAGGTAAAATGTCATCAAAAGCCAAACTCAAACAACTAGAGCAAAAATGGGATAACGCCGATAAGTGGGTTAAGCGGGTAATTGGCGCAGTTACTACGCTTGGCGTAATTGCTGGCATGTTCTGTGGGTTATTCTCGTGGGGGATTGGTCAGCTGGATGGTTTCGTTAATGCTAAACTTCAAGACGTAACGGCTCAAGTAGTGGAAGTTCAGGCGGACATCACGCGACAGGTATCCACGGTCAAGCAGGAGCTTCTCGATATTGAGAACGAGAGTCGTCTAGGACGTACTAGGCTAGAGTTAACCACACTTATTGCACATAGCCCAACCAATGTCTTAGAAATAGAAAAAGTCGCTCGCTACTATTTTGTCGATTTGGGCGGGGACTGGTACATGAGCCAGATATATTCGGATTGGGCAAAGCAGTATGGTGGTGATGTGACTTTTGTAACACATAAGTAGGAGTTCTATGGAAGAAGTAATCAATCAACTTATAACCGTTGGCGCAGGTCTTGGCATACTTGGAGGTAGTTGGTTTATCTGGCTAATATCTGGCGTCGCCAATAATCTTTTTAGTACAAAAAAGTGGTCTTGGACACGCATGTTTGAGGATATTGTTAAGACGATAATCATGGGCATTGGCATTCTAAGCTGGGTTGTATTGATGAATGTTCTAGATTGGTACACATTCAAGCTAGGCATGGATATAGGCGCAGTTCTGGATGGCGCAACTGTCGTAGGTTTGCTAGCAGTAATTGTTGGCGGATCGGCTAACTATGCCCTCAAAGCTTACCGTAATTTCGCAAGCTTTATTGGGACTGACCACGTGGCGCAGGTGGTGGACAAGCAGGATTATGCTGGTATAGCTCAGGACATCAAAGATGGGGTGACTGCACTATATGTCTCTAGCCATAGCCAGCAAGAAGATCCAGATGCTATTGCTGGCGAAGTTCTCACAAAGGCGCAGACTAAGAAGTTAGCCGAGATGGGATCAATCCCATATTATAAGTTAGATATCTCGACACCAACTATAGCCTGCCAAAATCTGCTCGGTAAAGGCTTCAATGAGGGCTGGGGTTGGCAGTGCGTGGCTGGGTTCAAAGAGTTTATGTTTAGTCTGGTGGGACGCTACGTATCGGCTGGTGGCGCGGCAAGCGGCTATGCTCTCAATAAGCAAGTTCGTGATGCAGTTTGTAAACTTGGCTTTACTTGGCATGACGGAACGACTGGATTGCAAGATGGTTGCTGGGGTATCTGGATAGATGGTCTATATGGTCACGTCGCTATGTATTACCAAGGCAAGTGGCTGGGGCAGAATCAAGGGGCAGAGAATGGCAGCGTAGGGACACCGTTCAACTTAATGGCTCTGCCAATGCAAGGCTTTGCTGGGTACTTCCTCCCGAATATTTACTCTAAAGCTGCTATAAAGCCCGGGACAGAGGTAAACCAGCCTACTATAAAGCCAACCTCACCCCAGAACAGTGATGAGGTCTTCCGAAAAGGCGATAAGGTATTTCTTAAAAAATACGTAGACGTAAACGGGACTAAGCTGGCTAATATCCAGTCTACACCTTATACAGTCTTCCAAGTGCGTAATAGCGATAAAACTGTTGTGCTTAAAAGTGATGACGGGGATATTTACGCACGAGTAGCATTCAGCAATATTTCAAAAGTCTAAAGATGCTGTAATATAATGTTAGTATGGCGATAGTAAAAAGTGGAGATATAAAAAAGGTAAACGAAACCGATTGTCAAGCATTCGATGTGTACAACGGCGATTGGGAAGCTTTGAAAGCTGCTACCATAAAATGGGGGCTTAAAGATGAGGTGAGTGCTTTGCGCTTTGCGTTAGCAATTTTGACTATTGCAAATCCTGGTGGGCTTGTGATTAATGGTGATAATACCGGACCGGCTGAGTCGTTACTAAAGGAGAAAAATGACGGGGAAAACTAACCCTCAAGAACTAGTAGACGCGTTAAAAACGCAGTCTAATTCTGGCAATTATTAACTATCGTTAGTTATATCACAAAAATAACTACTTTTGTAAGTTTTTTACAAAAACGGGTGTATTTGTGAATATTGCTTAGCCCTTACGGCTTTTCTGCCCATATTTAGCTATGCGAGCGGCAACCGCTTTTTTGGCACGCTCGCTACGCTGCTCGGGAGTGAGATTAGATGATGATTTTTTGCCACCAACGCTTGCGCCAATGTTCATTTTATCATATGCCTCGGCTTTACGTTTTAGTTCATCGTATTCTTCAATAGGGATAGCAATTGTTTCCATATTTTTACCTTTCTATCGGCGGGTTTAGCAAGGGGTTGATTTTACCTTTCCGTTATGCTATTATTTAATTAAGCTACTTCTTCTTTGCTGGAGGGGTGGCTTTTTTGAGCTTGATATATTCAATCTCATAGCCATCTGGAATCATGATTCTAAACTCTTCCATAGCTTCTCCTTTCTACCGCCGATTTTAATTTGCTATCCCCTTGCTATGTTCTTATTATATCAAAGCGACTTAGATAAATCAATACTTTTTTGAAAAATAAAACGGAAAAATGTGCTTTTTTGTTCTTGAACTTGTCTTTTATATAGCTTATAATATAGACAAGAGAAAATAGTTCACTACATACTTTCTTGTAGAGCTGTTCTTCCAATATCAACCGCTGTTTTACATCTATGTAGTCAACTGAAGAGGCTGCATTTTTTAATGAAGTTTCTTCAGTCGCCTATGTGCGAAAGAGTAGTTAATCTATTCGAGTGTATCAAAAAAGACCACATTGACGTGGTCTTTTTTGATGGCGGCGAGTAAGGGATTCGAACCCTTGATGCTAATCTATTCGAGTGTAAATCTGATATTTCACATGCCAGCTTTGGAGGCTGGTGCAATAAGCCATCTCTGCCAACTCGCCATAATCTCTTTGATACGAAAAACGCACCTGTCGGGGAGAGTAGGCGTCATAAAAGACTTCTACTCCGTATGGAGGTGGTGGTACCCACTCTCCTCGGCAGCTGCGCTTTTGCTGCTCTTATGACTCGGCCACCACGCCGTTGAATTTTGAAATTGTGCCTAATGGAACTGTCTAGCACCTCCATCTGGCACTTATTATATATGAGTGCCAGAATCGTGTCAACAGTTTTTCATAAGCATTTAGCGCAACTTTAAGTTAAATTTGGTGGCCTGAAGCTATCTATGTGTACACCCAAGTCAAACTCTGACCATTGACCAGAGGTATTGCCTGGTAACATGCCATAAAACGCAATGTTTATTTTAATGACGCCGGCACTTTGCCTAAATACATCAACTTCAGCCGCAATATTACTTGGATTTATATAGAATGCTCCACCTGCTATTGTTTCGCCATTAAAGGTAAGTTGTACACTATCAATTGCACCAACGATTGCTGGTATACTAAGTGTTGTACTCCAATTCCAACCTCCATCCACTAGTCTTCCAGCCGGAACTCTTACACTTGTATCCACGGTGCTTTCTAATGCAAACGACAGATAATCTGAGTTAATTTGAAAAAAGTTTGGCTTCATCCATAGATCCTTCCATGCACAACGACGCCTGGCGCGGTCCCGCTAGCGGGATACTTTACTTGAATAGTAGAATTAGTGACAAGAATTGACTGGACGCCAGCGTTATATCCGCTTGGCGAACCCTCCATAAGTGGTTCGGTGTGACCGTTTACATCGTTGGTGTATTCTATCCATGCTAATACTCTAGGCTTATAACCTAGATTATGGCTATATGTGGTCGTCCGTGATGCAGTAAAAGTCTGGACGAGCGGCATATATCGAAAATCGGAACTGAATATGTATTTATTGGAATAGCTACTTGTTGGAGTCGCAGAGGCTATCGAATCGCTCTTCAACAAGGCGTAGATTCTTACATAGACAGGTCGAGTGTTGCCTGCATAATTTGTGACAAATACCTTACTTTTGGTTGACCACACAATTACTGGGTCGCCAGAATATCGAAGCATAGCGCAAGTGTGCGTACTGTTAAAGGCGGAATCCTCTGACCATATTCCTAAGACTAAAAGTGATTCACCAAATCCATGATCAAACGAAGTTGTATAGGGTGTTGCGCTAGTACCAGCTACTCGAAATTCGCGCAACAATACGATTTTATCCATAGGGTAATCTGAGTTAAACTGAAAGTTCTTGAGGCTCATGAGTTCAAATCCTGAATGACATCACGACCAGGTTTCCCAACAGCCAAAATCGGATCGCCAGTCTTTGGATTTTGTCCAATGAGGATTTCTGATTTGCCATTAGTCCCATACACAATAATCTGTTGCTGACCATTAGCGTTTTGGCCGAACTTAATACGCTCAGTGCCTTGAGCGTCATAATACTTAAACCCCTCCTTATCGATACGTACTACTTCAGTAAGCCCGTTTCTGATGACAATTTCGCCATTGGCTTCATTGATGCTTAAACCTCCAGCAAGAGAGCTGGTCACATTTGCTCCATTGCTTGTTACATTCTCTATAATCATGCCAGCAGATCCTCCCCATTGAGTCTTGAGTAATTTAGAGTGAAGACGCCCTCTTCAATGTTAGTTCCATTAAGAGTTAGCTCTGTAATCAAGTTGTTGTTTCCAAACTGATAGGAGATCCCAGTAATTTGATAAATGCCATTGTAGTCACCTTTTGAAGTTTGTATGCGTATTAAATCCATGAGCTGAAAAGCAAAATCACCTTTAATTTGCGCCTTAACCACTCTGGTATAATCGCGATGTTGTTTAATAATTGTGCGAGCGAAGAGGTTCGCCTGATCGTAACTTTGGAAGAACTGGTTGTCGCTAATTTCTAAGGTCTTGTCGCCATATTTCTGCACGGATTCATCATCATATGCGTCATACTCTAGAACCTCGTAGGTTTTAGCTGGCTCACCCCAAAGCTTCATCTCCGAGATTTCTACCGGATATGCGTGATGATTTGTAAACGTTATAATGTATGCCTTTGATGATAGTACGCCAGTAGCAGTTATACCAGACGTGACGGGAACGTCATGACTATCAACTGCTGTGAACCAAGATACGGATGAAGCTTTACCTAGTGTAGGAGCTACAACATCATAGCACGGTTCGCCAAGGCTACAACTGATTGTGAATGTGTCGTTTGGACTGACTACCCACAAATCAGATGCTCCGCGACTAGAAGCTGACTTTGTGTAGACCTCTTGATATTCTTGGACTTCTCGCCGTTCAATATTAATCTTAACATGATTAACCACATCTGATAGTTGTCCAGGAGTGAGCGACATAATATGATAATCGCTCAAATTAGCTTTAATATCAGTGTCACTTGCTACGCCAGCAGCAGATTCGAATCGAACAATACCTTTTTCATCTAGCCACATGAATCCATTCTCTGCTTGCACTAGTTTTTTCAAGGCATCGCCAACGCTCACGCCCACATCGAAAAATACAAAAGGTATGACAAATTTACCTGGAGCTAAATGATATTGGGTTGGGGATAAACCATAGCTTTGCAGAATAGCGGCAATTACTTCATCTGTGCGTGCATTGCGCATATTTATTACAGTTTTAAGAGTTTGATTGCAGATATCGTACAAGAAGTCTATTACGTGATAATCAACCGTTCTAGAGCTGTCGTTAAGATCAGGTAGTCCATCCGTAATGCCTGCAATTTGCGGAACAAATTCTGTTGCACCTGGGTACTTAAATCCTGCCGACAACCGCATAGGTCGAGCTGGTAGGTTGTTAAGGCCTATAGGCGAATTGCGGTTGAGCGGAGTAAAATAGCCATCTGTATTGCTGAGTGAGAAATCGGCCATTGCGCATTGTATTTGATACGGAAATTCTAGCCTCCGCTCCCATGAAGCAGACACGAGCCTGTCCGAATAGTCTTTATAATCATAGAAGTCCCAGCTTTGCGTATCAGCGTCACTTGCGGCGAACTTCAAAATATCTGAACCATCCAGAACAGACTCGTCTAATGTGAAAAAGCCACCATCGTTTAACTGCTTGTCAAAAGACACGTACAAGCGTACAATTGGATTGATAATTTGCCCAAAAGCGGCTTTATGAAAATTATCGGTTACTTCAATCATGGCATCTGTTTGCTTTCTCTGAATGTGAGCTTGATATTATCGACTAGTCCACAGCTGTTTATGACTTCGGTATTCGATAATGTCATCTTTGCAGTCATATCAGTAATGTTTAGGACCTCTGCTCCATCTACAGTTATTTTGGGATACTTAAGGTTAGAGTATTGGCGATCAACAAAGGCTTTTAATGCACTATAAGATTCCTGATCCATAGCAAATAAAGAAACTTCGTACGAACGTTTAGTTGATCCGTAGTAAGTAGAGATATTCCCATCAACGGTTTCTACGTCGGTTTCGTTAATAATCGGCGCAAGTGTAATAGGCGTTATGAGCGTTGCTCCAAATGTCATTTGGTCACTATTATCTTGGATTGTCAGTGTAATCATGATAACCTCGATTGGTTAATTTGTGTTAATGCATGTTGTAACTCTTGAGCTAGTTCGCGTTTTGCTTGAGGGGAGGTTGCCAAGATGCCAGACAGGTTAATAGTAATATTCTGTGCAGCAAGCTTGGGTGTGCCAGTATTCTGGTCTACTTGCTCCGCTGGCACGACATATTCCCCTCTATGAACGACTCCAGCTACTTCATTAGGTGCGCCACGGCCGGTGTAGCCACCGTTGTTGAATCCGCGTATCATTCTCTTGCCATGCTCGATGGCTTGTGTGCTTATGGAGCCCATGACGACTGCCGTCGGATCTAAAACTAGAGATTGACCTTTATTTAACTCACTAGTCCATTTGACTATTTCTGTATTTACTGTACGTAAACCCTCTTTTAATTTTTGATCTTGAACACGGTTATATTCGTTCCAATATGCGGCAGCCGCTTCTGCACCCTTTTGTCTTGCATCTTCTACTTGTTTATTAAGACTTTCGCGCTGTTTGTTGAATCGTTCTTGCAGACTCTCTACTTCATCAAGCAAAATCTCTTCACGCACAGAGTTGAGTAAGTCACGGTGCTTATTCATGAAAGCCAATTCATCATCTAGCTCACCTTGCAGATTTGCAAGCTTTTGCTCAAGCTTTATCCGATCGTTCTCATTTTGTAGACGGATTTCTTCTTCTTGAGCCAAAGTTTCTTGTTGATAAAGATGTTTTTCCTTTTCAAGAGCAAATTGGACTTGTGCTAATTTTTGTTTGTTATAGTCATTGTTATAACGTTGCAAGAAGTTAAGCTGAGCCATTAACTCGTTGACTGTTTCTTGGTGGCTACGTTCCTGTTTTGCCATCGTAACGTTAAAATCGGCAGTCCGTTCGTCTATTGCGCGCCGATAATCAATATTAGCTTCTTCAATTTGACTAGTAAGTTTCTCTAGATTTTCTTCATGATTGACGGCAATTTGTTTGAGATCGCGCCGATAATCGCGTTCAAGTTCCGCAAGTTGTTTTTCGAGTTTGGCAACTTGCTCAGCCGCGTCGTTCATAGCACTACCAAGTTGTTTGGTATTGCCCTCCATCTCCTGAACTGTGGTGCTTGCATTGCCAATTGTTTCATCTGCTTCATCAACAGAGTCTACCATATTGTCAACTGCACTGGAAGCTGCCCACATTGCGCCCATAGTCGCAATAGCGGCAACAAGACCAACAATCCCTCCTCGTGCAATTTTCGTTAGCAGACTCATATTACTCAATGCTTTAGTAAGGCTTTTTATGCTTTTTACGCCGATGGCAGTTGCACCAGCTAGCCCACTGGCACCGGCCAAAATACCTATAGTTGTAGCAAGGGTTGCTACGAGAGATTGATTATTGGTGATCCATTGAGCTATGCCACTAATGATTGGACCAAAGCTATTAAACATGGACCCCATAGTTTGTTTCACTTGCTCGATTGCGGTGTCTAATTGCTGTTGAGATCCAGCTAGTGTTTGCGTGTAGCTGTCGGCATTTCCTGCAAAGACTCCACCTTCTGCAAGTACGCCATTATATACCGCCTGCTGTTTTTCCGCTTGAGATAATTGATTGGCTGTTTTACCTAAAGAACTTGCATATTCTTCATACATTTTTGCGATATTCTTCTGAATGCCAGACGCGTCAGAAAGCACTGAGTTTTCCTGTCGTATACCTTGAGTGGTTGCCACAACTGCTTCGCCAAGAGAATAATTAGCTTGTCGGTTATACACGGCGGCATCGGTCATGATTTTAATAAGCTCAGTAGCCTCACTTACCGAATACCCATAGCCTTGCAAGTTCTTCATTGCTTCCGCAGCTTCTGCTTGCGATAATAGACCGCTTGAGGAAAGCTCCTGGACGGCAGAAATTGATTGCGAAATGGAGTTCCCTAAACCGCTAGCAACTGCTTTAACCCCATTCATAGAAGCCTGATATTGGTTAAAAGAGTCAACAACATCGCCAATTGCGGATGCAGTACCACTTAAAGCTAGATGCGTCGTGGCGAGTTGCCCAATACTAGAAGTAAGTTCAGAAAATCCAGCTGACATAGTCTTGGTTTCTGAGGCGCTTTTTTGTGTCATATCCGACAAAGTTACCTGAAAATCGCCTAACTGGCGTTGTGCTTCAGTAGTATCTACAATAATTCTAAAAGTCGCTTGTCCAAGATTTTCATTCATGTTTTTAGGTTATTTATGCTACGAAGTGTTAAGCAAGCATGGTATAATAGTAATGTTCATTGTATATATTATTGCATAGTCTTAGTTCTAAAATGAGCTAACGTTTGTAAGCTAGTACTAAGGCTAGTAATATGCAGTGAACGAGTATATTAAACGTTGGCTCTTTTTTGAGCGTGGAGATATAAGTGGGAATTATTATTGGGGGAAAATATAATGGCTATAAGATCTACTGTAATAGAGATTATAAGTATTTGTACATAAAAGTAGATGATGTGATAGTCGGTATCACGAAACGTAATATATCTGCATATAAAGAGAGATCCCAAAATGGACTAAGTGATGCTATTTATGCTATCGAATGGCAAAAAGGCGAAAGGTCGCTAATCAAAATACCTAGGTCATGGTCAGAAATAATGATATCTGGTTGTGAATTTGGCCCACTTGATGAAAAGAGCTCGAGAAAAAATAGAGAAAACAGCCGTTATATTTTCGCTAGCATATTGTCATGTATTATTATAGTTGCATGCGTAATAACTGGAGTTATGATTAGCAGAGGCGATACGAATAACGTTGTTTCTAGCAGCCAGCCCAAAACTACAAGAAAAAAATGGTATGTCTGGGACAAAGAAAGCACACCTGAAGAAGCAGATGTAGTCATAATCATGGGTGAATTCACTAGCGGCTATGGAGGCATAGGCACCATGGGTGGTTCTGCTAAAAACTTTACATCTAAGACATTAAGCTACATCCAGATAACCATTGGCTTATATGCAGGGGAGGCTAAGGTAGGTAGTTGTTTTGCCAACCAGAGCTACCTTGCGCCTGATACTTATTGGAATTTCGAAGCTACATGTACTAACTCAAGCTCCGCCTCATCCTATAAAGTTGAGGATGTGACTTATTGGTAGATTTACTTATACGCCTCATCTTGTAGCTTGTTGACATACTCAGCATTATGCTTGGCATAGCTTTTATCATTCGTCGATAGAGTGGTGGCAGCGTTAATTTTGCCACTATCAATATTTAGTCTATAATGCAGTTTCTCAGCCGCTTTAACTAAGGCGACAGCTTCTTCAAGAACGAACGCTAAGCGCGTCAAGTTTCCCTTACTATCAATACCACTATGATAATTACGTTTGAAATCCACAACCGCTTGCCACCCATAATAGTATCCAAGCTGTGCGCATAAGTAAAAATAAGGTGGAATATCTGGCTTATGCTGAGGATTTAGCCGATCGACCGCCCACCCCTCAACAGTTTTGCGGTCTTCTGGAGTCATTAAATCAAGGAGATTAGGCATTGTCAGCCTTAGCCATAATTTGTTGATAGAAACCCAAAATCTCTTTATAACTAAAATCGTTCAGCAGCTTTTTCCAGTTTTCTTCGTTATCAGTTGACCATAGCTTTAGGTGTGCCTTTTGAGCATATTTTAGGGCTTCAGTAATTTGTTTTTGTGCCTCAGCCATATCAGCCCCAGCCTGTTTGTATTCATCGGTTTGTCGCAAAGTGGCTAGACCATCCGCGTCTTTATTTTCAATAAGCTTACTTTCGCGATCGTAGAGATTCTGATATGTAGTTCGTACTTCGTCGACTGCCCTAGTAGCGTCATCAAGACGCTGTTTTAGGTCTGCTTCTGCTCCAGCTCCTAGCCTGCGCACGCGAAACACTCCATAACCTTTAATTTCCGCCTCTATTTCATAAGGTTTAGCTTCTATACTTATAGTCATATCTATATCTATCCATTTAAGTTTATATGGTTTATGTATAACTTGCCTACGAAGTGGCAGGAAAGACTAGTTGCTTACCACTTCGTAGCCTAGCTATTCTTATGATATGGATATTATTTTGAACCAAATTGCAGTCTGGTCACCATGCCTAGTAAGCAGTCTTAATGTACGGGAAATGCCTAAAGGTGAAAGATTCCTTATGCCTGGAACAGTTATTTATAGAATCTCTGAAACACCTATATATAGATACATCAAAAACTACACTATCAAAAAAGTGAAATTTAGCTTATTTGTGCGCACAGCATATCGCGATGATAAGCTAGTGGAGCAGCAACTTGACGAAACGGCAAAGAAGCTTACAAAAGAATATGTACTTAATGCTATTTCAGCTGGTGGTATGAATTTCACTTATACACCATATTCTGTGGATATGGGGGCAAAATAATGGCAACAGTTTCGCTACCGTATCCAAATCTTGTATTTGCCCCTCTCGACAAGCTTACTGCCGAAGAGATGAACCAAATTGTTGCAAATTATACGGCTATCGCTAATGCTTTCCCTCTTACCGCCGATCAAATTGCTACTGGTGCGATAACAAGCGCTAAGTTAGCAAATGGGTCTGTGGGTATGGATGCGATTAACTGGTCGGCTTTTCCTATGAAGATTACGTTCGACGACGTAAGTTTTGCGTTAAGCACCAACTGGCAAGTTGTGACATCTATTAACGTGTCAGATTTTCCTACTGGTTCCCACATGCTGGTGTTCGGTCAAAGTCAATTCTCTAATGACGGGGAAGAAACTGGCGTAGACATGCAACTGGTTTATGGTGGCTATACATCGAATGTGTATAACGATGTTTTTAGGTGGAGCACATCAAACACAGTGTCTTGGATCTTTGAGAAAACCGCGACAGTTTCAACGATAAATCTTCAAAATAAGAAAAATAGTAACGCTTCTGCTCTTAATGTTAGATCTGGCTGGCGACATATGTACGCAGTGAGGGTTGCCTAACCTTTACGGCTTTTCTGCCCATATTTAGCTATGCGAGCGGCAACCGCTTTTTTGGCACGCTCGCTGCGCTGCTCGGGAGTGAGATTGGCATTCATTGCCTTAGCTCCAGCTTGATGCGCTTTTTTGTATTTTGCTAACTCAGCTTTAAGTCTGGCGTTTTCTTCTTTTAGTTTTATGAGTTCATCGTTCATTTTTCTTACTCCTAGCCCCTGGCGGAGGGAGTAAGGGTATCGACCTTGATTTAATTAGCTAAGTTTGATATTATTTAGTTAAGCATTGTTAGAAACGCTTCCGTTTGGAGGTGTTTCTTTTTGGTATGAAAACTGTCTTTAATCGTTTCATACCGCTCCTTTCTCCGCCAGTTTTATTATGTTAATGAACCCTTACTATCTATAGTATATCACGCATGCGTGATATATGCAATACTTTTTGTGAAGATTTTTGTAAAATATAGCGGAGTTTTCCACAATCCGATTATGTTTGCGGTTATGCTGGCATTTGGTATAATGAGAGTATGGCAATCAATATTATCAAAGAAAACTATCAAAATGGAGATGGTCAAGATGCAACGAAGATCGAAATTGCTAATGGTGATTTGGCTGCGTTGAAGGCTGCAACTGAGCAGTATGGTGTTCGTGACATTACTGATATGATAGCTTTTTCTATCGGTCTACTTAATGAGGCTGCCGGTCGTCCAGTAGCAGCAACCGATAAGGATGGGCGTTTAATAAAATTTATGCCTTCGAAAGCAATTACCAAAGATGGTTCAACAAATCAAAACCAGTAAACCAGTTTTAGATAAATATAAAGACACGCTTCAGCCGATGGTTGACGAGGCTCTTGCAGTGCAAAATTTAGCTCCAGCTGTAAAGGATGCAATAGCACAAAATAAACCTCTGAATGAGGGGATTCAAGATGTAACAACGGAAGCAATCGAGCGAAACCCTAAAACAAGAGATGCACTTGATACTTGGTATGCAAACAGTAAGGCTATCCGCAATAGTAAATCGGAGTTGCGAAAACCGAGTTATTGGATTCCGATTGTTTTAACAGGACTTATCGGTATAGTCGGCATTATTCTGTCTATAATCTCACTCATGAGTGGTACAAAGCCATCTTGACAATTGCGCCTATGTTTGCTACAATGGTTACATAAATCCGAAACATCGAAGCCCCTAGCTACCTCTACAGGTGGCGGGGCTTTTTGCAAGCCCAAAGGTACAAATACGTCATAGCGTGTTCGCGCTCGAAATACGCCATGTCGTCATACAATTTTCATAAACGCAGGAACTAGATGACGAGCGGTCAAGTTTTTGTTGCTAAAATTTTAACGGAGGTAACATGGGGAAAAGCCAGAACGTTAACGTTGGTAGCTATTTAGCTACCTTAAGAAATAACGTTAACGTTAAGAAAGAACAGGTTAAAGCTAGAAAAGCTCATGAAAAGCGTATAGTAGATAGCATTATCAACAAACTTGGCTCAGCTGCCAAAAAGGATGAAGCTTATTGGCATAAATGTGCTAAGTGCTTATCGCAAGATCAAATAGAGCATGGCATAGAAATTGCTACGGCTAAAAAGCCTTTTGGTATTCAGAGAGTACGCTATTTAGGGGGAATTTACGCCAATATGATGCGTCAGTTGTAAATAACCGTCCTATCCCCACTTATTAACTTAATGGGTGGGGGAGGAGTTTCTAAATGCCATATAGGCTAGAAAAATATAATATTAGTCCCAATAAACCAATTTATCATCAGGCTAAGCACTATTACGAGTTATGTGAGCTTGAGTGGAACTTTACCAAACAGACTATGGAAAATAAAATAAATTCGTTAAATCACTTCCTGAGATACTCTAGGTTAGATAGACTAGAAAACTTGACTAATGAGATGGTCACAGATTACATCAAAAGCCAAGCTGAGCGAGGCTTAAAACCAAGAACCATAAATAATCGGACTAAACATATTCTAGCGATTGCCCGCTACTACATGGACTATGAGGATATGGAAATACCGAGATTCAGGGATCGGAAAATCAAGAAGCAGCACGAGGAACAGTCTGATAAACGCGCATTCTCACGTGATATAGTTTATGAAGCTTTAGCCTATGCCGATCGTGAAGCTTGGCTGCTTATTAAAATTGGATTTGACTGTGGGCTTCGCATTAGCGAACTAAGAATGATGCACTTGAAAGACCTAGACGGCAATAGGCTTCTAGTACATGGTAAGGGGCGAAAAAAACGGTTTGCGATTCTGAATGATGAAACATTAGTGCGCCTGAAAGACTGGATAAATCAAAGGCATGTTACTACGCATATCTTTGAGAGTAACTATTCGGGTCACCGTGGCAGGCCAAAAAGCGGTCAAGCTCTACGCACGATCATGCGTAAACCATTTACGAAATGCGGGATAGTAAATGCTTGTCCACACGAGCTGCGCCACTCTTATGCTAGCGATTTGCTAGACCTTGGCGCGTCGGTTCGTAGCATACAACAAGCTCTAGGGCATAGTACAGAACGAATAACTGAGACATATCTGCATGAGCTTGTGCCTGGAAAAACGATGAAACAGCTTTACGATCTAAAATATTCCGCATCAGAGCCAAATTTGCGCTGAAAACTAAGAGCCCCCAGTCCTATGGCTGGGGGCAAAAATAAGCAAAAAGATTATTGACATTTTTTAGCTAGTGATATATAATGAAAATATCAAGCAGTTTTACAAAACGAACCAATTGTCCTAGGTTAATAGGAGTAGGGTATACTCCTTATGCCGCGGTTGTAAAGAAAATCTTTGAACACCACAAGGGTGTTACAACAATCTACTGGCGGACATGTCGTTCGTCGAGAAAGTACCTCATGGTGCTGTTTAATCCGACGAACTGGTCGATAAAAAAATCGACGACCGCAAAACATTGTAGATTATTGTAACATTATCAGTATAACAAATCTTGATTCATTATGCAAATCAACTTTACCGACAAAAATAAAAATATAGAATATATAAAAAACACAAGTATTATATTATAATAAGAATATGGAGAATAAGCCTCCACGGGCTCGGACGGAAGTCACTGAGGTCAAGCTCCGGCAACCCGACGTACCCTATAATCTATAGGATTGTGAAGCTCTTCAACGCCGTGAAACAAATCTCACTCAGCGTTGGTTAGTAGTATTGTATTTGGTCAAGGTCATTTGCAAGCGTAAAAGAGCTTCTTATCCCTATGCGGTAGATTGCTTCCCTTATGCCGGGAACGTCAACGATAGCGCTCTTAACAATGTCGGCTCCAACGGTAGGTATTGGTCACGTACTGCCAACTCTACCAACAACGCATACAACCTGAACTTCAATAGTACCAATGTTAACCCGGCCAACAACAATAGCCGTTACAACGGTTACTCCGTACGCTGCGTCGCCGTATTCCAATCCTATAATCCATCAAAGAATCTAGTGGTCTTAATACGAGCTGCTAGATTTTTTCAAAGTTTAGTGGACCCGAAAAACAGACCCAAAATATAATTTTACCAATAAGCTTACTAAGTATAGTATAATGGATAATATGGAAGTTAATCAGGATACTATTGCGCACCTTGCTAAGCTGTCGGATTTTGCCTTGACCGAAGATGAAAGTGTGCGCTTAGAAGCAGATATTAACGGGATCGTTAATTATATTTCGCAGCTAGATGAGCTCGATACAACTGGCGTTGAGCCGACTTATCAAGTTTTCGAGATGGAAAATATTTGGCGCGAGGATGAGATTTTGCCACAAGAAGCCGATCGAGAAGCTTTGCTGGGACTAGCAAAAGAAGTAAAAGATAACCAAATCAAAGTGCCGAAGGTGCTATAAGGGACTAAAGATGAAAACTGCGAGTAAAGATATAAGTGCAATGACCCTGGTCAAAGAGGCTTTAACTAAGGCTCATCAGTATCAGGAACAGTATCATATTTTTAATTATTTCAACGACACTGAGGCAATCAGGAAGGCGGCGGAGATTGACGAGCGAATTAAACGCGGAGAGAATGTAGGTCGTTTGGCGGGCGTGCCTTATGCCCTGAAGGACAACTTCTTAAGTCCTGAGGGGGAAACTACGGCTTCTGCGCATATTCTAGAGGGTTTCACTAGTCCAGTAACTGCGACGGCGGTGAAGAGATTGGAGGATGAGGGGGCGATTATGATTGGTCGTACCAATCTTGATGCTTTTGCTCATGGATCCTCTACGGAGAATTCTTACTATGGTCCGACCAAGAACTCTAAAGATTTGGAACGGGTAGCAGGTGGCAGCTCGGGTGGCTCGGCTGTAGCGGTAGCTTTGGGTATTGTGCCTTTTGCGACTGGCACTGATACTGGCGGTTCGATTCGTCAGCCAGCCTCCTTTAATGGTGTTTATGGGTTGAAACCAACTTATGGTACGATTTCGCGTTATGGTGTGGTCGCAATGGCTTCATCGACAGATTGCGTTGGATTCTTTACCGAAAATCCTGAAGATATGGATTTGCTGATGAAAGTAACAGCTGGTCAGGATCCAAATGATATGACTACCTTGCCAGATTTCTACGATCGGGAAGAAAAGTTTGATGATCCTATTAAGAAGATTGGGGTCATCAAAGATTTTGATAATGAAGCTGTCAGTCCGGAAATCCGCACTTGTCTTAGTCGCGAAATTGAGAAGCTCAAGGCGGCTGGACATGAAATAGTTGAGTTAAATATGCCAGCGTTAAAGTATGCTTTAGCGGCCTATTATATTATTACTCCTGCTGAAGTAGCTAGTAACCTTTCGCGGCATGATGGTGTGCGTTATGGTTTCCGCAGTGAGAATGTGCAGACCTTGGATGAGTTGTATAATAACACTCGCAATGAGGGATTCATGCCAGAGAATAAGCGACGAATTATGATCGGTAACTTCGTTTTGTCTGCTGGTTTTTACGACGCATATTATTTGAAAGCTGCAAAGGCACGAACTTTGATCATTCAGGAGTACGCACAGGCTTTTGAAAAGTGCGATTTGATTTTGACGCCAGTTAGTCCGAATCCGGCGTTTAAGCTAGGTGAAAAGGTAGATAATCCAGTGGCGATGTACTTGGAGGATATGATGTCGGTTTCTTTGAATCTGGCTGGCTTGCCAGGCTTAGCTATTCCGGTAGGAGAAACGACTAATGGGCTCAGCCTAGGCTTGCAGTTGGTAGGTCCACGAAGAAGCGACCAAGAGCTGATCAACTTTGCCAAGCGAATGCGGGGTGATCATGAATCGGCTGAGGATGAACACGTAGATCTCATGGGAGGGAATGATTAATGTGGCCGCAAATGATTTTCTTAGTGATTGCGATTATCGCGGTAGCTCTGTTGGCTCTCGTGGCAATGGTCTTAGGAGGAAAACATCGTCATGAGTTTGATGTACAAGCTTATCAAACTCGCTGGTTGAAAATTGAAAATGGCTTAAATAAGACTAATCAATCCAGCTATAACTTTGCAGTCTTGGAAGCTGATAAACTGTTGGGATGTGCGCTAGAAGAGATGGGCATCCCCGGTAAGACGATGGGTGAGCGGTTAAAGAGAATCGGTGATGGTCTACCAAATATTAGCCGAGTATGGTATGCGCATCGTCTGCGCAATCAGATTGCTCACGAAAGTGATTTTCGTTTGAAGTATGACCAAGCGCGACAGGCATTGTCGATTTTTAAGCAAGCATTAAAAGATTTAGGAGCGATTTAGATGGTAGGAAAGACAAAATACATTCCAACGATTGGTATTGAGTGTCATGTGCAGCTGTCTACTAAGACCAAGCTATTTTCGGAAGTTGATAATGACGCGCGCCAAAAGTCGCCAAATTCTTGTGTGTCGCCAGTGGATTATGGTTTGCCTGGTATGTTGCCACGTCTGAATAAAGCCGCAGTGCGTTATGCGGTGCGAGCTGGGTTGGCCCTAAATTCTAAGATTAACTTAGAAAGTCGGTTTGATCGCAAACATTATTTTTATCCGGATTTGCCAAAAGGTTATCAGACGACGCAGCTTTTTTACCCGATTATTGGCGAAGGCTATGTGGAATTGCCTAGTGGTGGCAAGGTACGTATTGAGCATGCGCATTTGGAGGAGGATGCTGGAAAGCTCAGTCACGAGAATGGTGATTCGTTGGTCGATCTTAATCGAGCGGGTACTCCTTTAGTCGAAATTGTTTCTATGCCAGACATCCATTCAGCGGTCGAGGCTCGTGAATACACTAAGGAGCTTTGGCGTTTAATGACCTACGCTGGGGTGACTTTTGGTGATTTGTATAATGGCAACATGCGTTTTGATGTCAATATCAGTATCGCGCCAGAAGGCAGCGATAAGTTGGGTACGCGCGCTGAAGTAAAGAATCTAAATTCTTTCCGCAGTGTAGAGCGTGCAGTCGAATACGAAATCAAGCGACAGGCAAGGTTGCTTGATAAGGGGGAAGTAGTAGTACAAGAAACACGTGGTTGGAGCGACGCTACTGGTGAAACTACTTCGCAGCGCAGCAAGGAAGAAGCGCAAGATTATCGCTATATGCCGGAGCCAGATATTCCACCAATTCGCTTGACCGAAAAAGATGTTGTCGAACAGAAGGCTTTGATGGGTATACCACTTTGGATTTATCGTTCGTTCTTGAGAAAGTTCCTCTCCGAGGATATTGTGGAAGTCCTGTTGGACTATAAAAATCTAACCGACGCACTATTCCAGTTAAATTCGTACTTATGTGACGCTATGAACCTAACTGATGAAAAACCTGCCACCAATGATCAACGCAAAGTTCTCAGTTCCAAGCTGAAAAAGATCGCCAACTTGTTCAGCAGTGTATTGTTGGCCGAGGAAAATTCCAGCCTACTTAATGATGAATTACCCACTAGCGAACAGCTTAATACTCTCGTCGAGATGAATGAGAAAAACGAACTTTCCAGTACTGGTATGAAAGAGGTCTTTATTAAGTTCTTTGATCCAGAAATGCACTTTAAGGACACTCGTACCATCGCCAAAGAGCTTGGTGTGGTGCAGGAGAATGATTTGGGCGAACTTGAGAAAATTGTCGATGCAGTGCTAGCAAAGCCAGAAACCCAGAAAGCTCAAGAGGACTTCAAGGCTGGACAGGAAAAAGTCCTAGGTTTCTTAGTTGGTCAGGTGATGAAAGAATCCCGTGGCAAGGCTAATCCGTCGGCTGTACAAGATATTTTACGCCAGAAATTGCAGTAAGTTTTGCTAGATAATGTCTAGGGAATTTGCTAGTGTCGAAGAGTTCAAAGAGTGGTTTGAACAGCACGTTACGCTGGGAAGTAAACCTTATACCTTAGATTCCGATCAAGCTAGGGCGGTTTTGGACGACCATAAGAATACATTGGTGACGGCGCGAGCTGGCTCGGGCAAGACTCGAGTGATCGTGGCAAAGATTGCCTATTTGGTAGCAAATGGCTTGGCAGATTTGCACGAAACCGCAGCTTTTATGTTCAACCGAACGGCAGCCGCAGAAGTAAATGAGCGCATTGGTGCGGTAGCGGTTGATGGTGTAGAATTGAAGAATTGGTATGGTAAAGAGCAACAGATTCGTGTTGCGTCAACCTTTCATAAATTTGCTTTGGATTTAGTTAAACTTAGTGGTGATTGTCCAGAACTGATTTCTGAAAGTGAGCGTAGTAAAATCATCCATCAATCCTTGCAACATAAGTTGCGTCAGCAAAATCAATCGCTCACGCCGCAAAGGTATGAGGAATTGTTGCGGTTGGTGAGCAGCTTTATTTCACGTGCAGGTCAGAAGTATGCTGGCAAGGATGGAGTGGAGGATCTACGCGAGGATGTGGAAGAGTATTGTCGTCAATACCAAGACCAAGAAGAATATCGGGAGCGTATACTGATCCATCAGCTTTGTCTGGCAACTTTCAATGATTATTTGCTAGCATTAAGACCACCAAAGATAGACTTTAATTTATTAATGTCGCAAGCCACGCAAATTCTGCAAAGTCCAGCAGGGCATGGTGCGGTCTTAAAAAAGGTGGCCCCACTTAAATATATTATGGTGGACGAATATCAAGATTTCTCCTTTCTATTTTTCAGTATTATCCAAGCGCTGCGAGGAGTTTGTCCGAAGGTGCACCTCTTTGCAGTAGGTGATGATTGGCAAGCGATTAATCGTTTTGCGGGGTCAGACGTAAATTATTTTATTAATTTTGCGGATTATTTTTATGAAGATAACGTCAATATCCCACTAATGACAAATTATCGGAGTGATAGACAGATCGTAGAAAATGCCAATGAATATATGTTAAAATATTACAATCCTCAAGCGCGAAGGGCGATACCTTTTAGTAAAAAGCGGGGTAAGATTAAGCGTGTCAATCCCGCTAAAACTAAATTTGATAAGAGCGATATATACGAAGATGGCTTACATGATGCTAGATTTCGGCGTGCTTTAGCCCAAACTTGCGGTGGCAAAGCCCAAGCTTATACAGAAGCAGCACAACTACTAAAAACAGTCTATAAGCTCATGCGCAAGCATAGAAAACAACAGATTTTATTACTTCATCGACACAATTTTACCTCTTTTCAAAATGTTACGCTGGATAGGTTTTTAGAAGCATTAAAAAATCTTGTGGTTGAACATGGGATTATGACTGAAAATCAATTCAAAGAGCGCGTACGCGGTATGACGATGCATAAGTCAAAGGGTCTAGAATCAGACGTGGTGATTTTGCTAGAAGCGAATCGCGATCAAGTTTTAGCTCAGCATCACCATGCCGAAACCTTCACTATCTTTGGCGATTGTCGTGCATCGGAGAAAGCCGATCAACATCGGTTACTCTATGTAGCCTTGACACGCGCAAAACATAGGCTATATATTCTTACTACCGATAAACGAAGCCCCCTAACTTAAGTTTTTGATAGATAAACTACCCCTATCTTTTCATTATAGCACACTTTGTAATAAAAGTCAATAGTTTTACGCTATACTCTTGTAAAATTGACGATAATATGGAATTACCTCCTAGAAAAGTTGCCAAAAACCTCTATCAAAAAAGCTATTTTTATGCTAAAATAAAGAAAAGCCGATTTCTCTAAGGTGTTTTGAATTTTATATTTTCGAAGCATACTGCGAGTGTGGTCAAAATTAATTATTAAAAGGAAATGCTTTCATGGCAAATGAAGTAAAAGATTTAGCAAAGCTGCGCAATATTGGTATTATTGCCCATATTGATGCGGGTAAAACCACTACTTCCGAGGCAATCCTCTACCGTACTGGTTTGAAACACAAGATTGACCTTGTAAAAGGTGGTACTGGTGGTGCTACTACCGACTGGATGGAACAAGAAAAAGAGCGTGGTATTACCATTACCTCTGCAGCTGTGACTACCTATTGGAAAGGTCACAAGATTAATATTATCGATACCCCAGGACACATTGACTTTACCGCTGAGGTGGAACGTTCACTACGCGTGCTTGATGGTGCAGTCGTGGTCTTCGACGGTAAAATGGGTGTAGAAGCTCAGTCGGAGACCGTTTGGCGTCAGGCTACTAAGTATGGCGTACCACGTGTCTGCTTTGTGAACAAGATTAATCAGATCGGTGGTGATTTCTATAAATCTCTTGATAGTATTCACAAACGTTTGTCGAAGAATGCTGTAGCTATCCACTTGCCAATTGGCTTTGAGAAGGATATTTGCGGCGTAGTTGATTTGATCGATATGAAAGCTTATACTTACAAGGATTATGCTGATCACGAGTTGACTGTTGGCGATATTCCAGCTGACATGCTTGAAAAAGCTAAGAATGCTCGCAGTATGCTGATCGAGGAAGCTGTGCAAGCTGACGAAGCTTTGATGGATAAGTTCTTCAATCAAGGTGAAGAGGCTATTACAGAAGTCGAGCTCAAAGCTGCTCTTCGTAAGCGTGTGCTTGATGGCGATTTCTTCCTCGTGACTGGTGGCGATGGCCGCGGTGTGATCGTGGAGAAAGTTCTTGATCTTGTAACGGATTATCTACCATCACCATTAGATCGTGATCAGGGTCAAACTGTTGGCGTTGATCCAAAGACTGGTAATCAAGCCATCCGCAAAGCTAGCGACAGTGAGCCATTGACGGCTTTGGCTTTCAAAATCGCAACTGATCCATTTGTGGGTAAATTAATCTTCGTTCGCGTCTATGCTGGCAAGATGACCTCTGGTAGTACTGTCCTGAACGCTACAACTGGTGACAAGGAGCGTATTGGTCGTCTTGTTCGTATGTTCGCCGATAAGCGTGAAGAGATATCAGAGATTACCGCTGGTGATATTGCTGCGGTAGTAGGCATGAAAGAGGTAACAACTGGTACGACGATTTGTGATCCAGCACATCCTATTCATCTTGAGGATATTACTTTCCCAGATCCTCCAGTGTCAATTGCTGTCGAGCCAAAGACCAAATCCGATCAGGAAAAAATGGGTCTAGGTTTGCAGAAACTTGTAGAAGAAGATCCGACCTTGCGCGTGCATACTGATGAAGAAACTGGCCAGACTATTATTTCTGGTATGGGCGAATTGCACCTTGAAATCGCTATTGACCGTTTGCAAAAAGAGCATGGCGTTGAGGCTAATACTGGTGCTCCACAAGTCGCCTATCGTGAAACGATTCGCGGTACTGCCGAAGCTCAAGGTAAACACATTAAGCAGTCTGGTGGTCGTGGTCAGTACGGTGACGTTTGGGTGAAGTTTGAACCAAACGAGACTGGCAAGGGTTTTGAGTTTATCGATATGATTAAGGGTGGTGTAGTCCCACAGGAATATCGCAAACCAGTCCAGCAGGGTATTGAAGAGACTTTGAACGGCGGTGTGATTGCTGGCTATCCAGTTGTCGATGTGAAGGCAACTTTGTACGATGGTTCCTACCATGACGTTGACTCTAGCGAACTTGCTTTCAAACTTGCCGGTTCTCTTGCTACGCGCGAAGGTATCAAGAAAGCTCAACCAGTCTTGCTTGAGCCAGTTATGAAGCTAGAGATTACCACTCCAGAAGAATTTATGGGCGATGTGATTGGTGACATAAACTCCCGCCGTGGTCGCATTGATAGCATGGAAGACTTAAATGGCGGGGCTAAGTTGATCAAAGCCTTTGCGCCGCTGGCAAACCTCTTTGGTTATACTTCAGATTTGCGTTCAATGTCACAAGGTCGCGCAGCGAGTTCGATGGAGTTGAGTGGCTATGAGGAAGTACCACCTAACGTAGCTAACGAGATTATCGAAAAACGCAATACAAAATAGTAAAAATAGTCCCGCAAGGGACTATTTTTTGTGTACCATGAATTTAAGCTTGCTGTTCAATTTATTCATAATCATGATTATACCATTCCAGATGTGTTATAATGAAGCCAAATGAAAAAGATTTTAATCATTGAAGATGAAGAGGCAATGCGTCAAGGTCTAGATGACCTATTGCGCAGCTCAGGGTACGAATCAAAGGCTTTGGACTTATCCAAATATCTTCCGCAACCTCAAAATATTGCCAGTATCATTGACGATATTGTCGCGGTGCAGGCGGATTTGATTTTGCTAGATATTAATTTGGCTGGACTAGACGGGGAGCTGATTTTGAAGACTCTGCGTAGTCGTTCGGAAGTACCAGTAATCATGGTAACGAGTAGTGGTATGGAGATGGATGAAGTGCTGTCGATGAGCTACGGTGCAGACGATTATATTACAAAGCCGTATAATCCACAGATTTTATTGTTGAGAATTGCTGCGGTATTAAAACGCTTTGAGGGTACAAATGGCCCGATCAAGTTTCATAATTTACGGGTAGATCTAAATAAAGGCGTGATTGAAAGTGACCAAAAGCGTATTTTGTTGACGAAGAACGAAATGATTATCTTTGGACATTTGCTTTCTCATCGAGGTGAGATTGTGACGCGTGATGATTTAATGACGGATTTATGGAATAACCATGAATATATTAATGATAATGCGTTAACCGTAAATGTTAGCCGTTTGCGTGGTAAATTCAAAACACTTGGCATGGGTGAAACCATTGAAACCCGTAAAGGTTTAGGCTATATCTTATCATGAAACCTCAAGCCGAAAACCCAGCAAGTCTCAAACACTATTTGCGAGATAAGCTCTTTGTGATTGTGTTGGCGTTTGGTATGTTGGGGGTATTAGTGCTTTTCCTGCTAGCGCTAAAATCAAATTTTATATTTGTTTTTCTAATTACTATTTTTTGGCTCGGTTTTTTGATAATGATTTTGACATGGGATTATCTGCGACGGCATAAATTTTATCAAGATTTGTTGGGGAATTTAGAGAATTTAGATCAGGCATATTTGATTTTGGAAACTCTTGAATCGCCAACTTTTTATGATGGTGAAATCTTGCATCAAGTGTTATATCGTATTAATAAGTCAATGATTGAGAATGTGCGAAATTACCAAAGTGCGTCAAGGGAATTTCAGGATTATGTTGAGATGTGGATTCATGAAGTAAAAACGCCATTAGCGACGCTGTCTTTGATTGCACGTGAGCCAAAAGTCTTGGCGCAAGTAAAACGTTTAGATGACTATGTAGAACAAATTTTGTACTTTGCTCGTGCAGAAAATGCTGAACGTGATTATTTAATTCAAAAAGTATGTTTAGAGAAGCCTGTTGATAAAGTCGCGAACCGTAACTTAGAAATTATTAGAGCAAAACAGATTGATTTTGTGGTTAAGGATTTACATCAGGAAGTCTACACTGATTCAAAATGGCTGGAATTTATTATTAATCAGATTCTGAATAATAGTATTAAGTATGGTAGTACTAAAATCGAATTGTCTGCAAAAGTAATCGGTGGCCAAGTGACATTATCGATTACTGATGATGGCTGTGGAATTGACGCGAAGGATCTTCCGCGCGTCTTCGACAAAAGTTTCACTGGTGAGAATGGTCGTATTGGCAATAAATCGACTGGCATGGGTTTGTATATTGCGAAAATTCTTTGCGACAAACTCGGCCATCAGATCACAATTGCTTCTCAGAAAGATCAATATACAAGCGTAAAAATCACTTTTACCAAACCAGAATATTATAAAGTTCTGGAAAGTTAGCTTATATATTACAAAAAAGTAAGTCAGAAGTAAGTTTGAACGCACGACACCGGAATAAGTTTTACATATAATAAAGTCAAGGAGAAAGTATGAAAACGATTTTAGAATTAGAAAAAGTCGAGAAATATTACGGCAACAAGTCGTCCTTAACCAAAGCGATTGATAATATTTCTCTAAGTGTCGACGAAGGTGAATTTGTCGCAATTATGGGTTCGAGTGGCTCAGGAAAAACAACTTTACTTAATGCTATATCAACAATTGATCGCGTGACTGCTGGACACATTTACGTAGCCGGTGAAGATATTACCGAGTTAAAAGGTGAGGCGCTGAATCGCTTTCGTCGTGAAGAGCTAGGATTTATTTTTCAGGATTTCAATCTGTTGGATTCGCTCACGGCCTACGAGAATATCGCTCTAGCTTTGTCGATTCAGAACTGCAAAGTAGACGAACTTAAGGAGCGTGTGCATAATGTAGCAAAAGAGTTAAATATTACGAACGTACTGGAAAAGTTTCCTTATCAAATGTCGGGAGGCCAGAAGCAACGCGTGGCGTCCGCTCGAGCAATTGTGACAAAACCAAAACTGATTTTGGCAGATGAGCCAACTGGAGCTTTGGACTCTAAGTCGTCTCGAATGTTGCTTGAGCAATTCGAAAGCCTTAATGCAAAATTGAACGCTACAATTCTCATGGTAACGCATGATGCCTTTGCGGCTTCGTATGCTTCGCGCGTAATTTTTATTAAGGACGGTAAAGTCTTTAATGAGATTCGTAAAGGTAAAGATGATCGCAAGAAGTTCTTTAATGAGATTATTAATGTAATTACTTTGCTCGGGGGTGATTTAAATGATGCTTTGTAATGGAAAAATACAATTAATAAATAAATTACAAAAATATTTCAGTTTTAAAATGCGCCAAAATTTAATATTAAAAAATAAACAAAAATTTTCGCAATGGGAAAAGCGACTTTTCCAGCTGTTTTCCTGTAAAGTTATAAATAAAAAATATTATTTTCAGTTAAATAGTGAGGTGCAGAGTTATGTTTGCTAAACTTGCTATTAAAAACATTAAACGTAGTATTAAAGACTATGCAATTTACTTTTTTACACTAGTTTTGGGTGTAGCGATCTTTTATATTTTTAATTCTATCGGCAGTCAAACCATTATGCTGGATGTCAATGATCGTGTTCGTGATATGCTGGAGTTAATTAATGTAATTATGGGCGCGGTAAGTGTCTTAGTTTCATTTATTTTGGGTGCATTGATTATCTATGCTTCAAGATTTTTAATTAAACGGCGTAGTAAGGAATTTGGTATTTATCTGACGTTGGGAATGAGTAAACGTAAGATTTCGCTGATTCTGTTGTTGGAAACTTTCTTCATCGGCCTTTTGTCGCTGGGTGTGGGGCTTCTGATAGGAATATTAGTTTCGCAATTTATTAGTGTACTAGTAGCGAATATGTTTGAGGCGAATTTGACGGAATTTCAGTTTGTCTTTTCGCTATCGGCATTAGTAAAAACACTCATCTACTTTGGTGTGATTTATCTCATTGTTATGATCTTTAATACGATTAATATTAGTCGACAAAGATTAATTACGCTTCTATCGAACAGCCGTCGTAGTGAAAAGATTAAATTAAAGAACCTATGGGTTTGTACGCTCGTGTTCATTGTGGCAGCGGTCCTACTAGGAATAGCCTACTACCTTGTAACGGCCGGAATTGGTTTCGTGGATGAAGTTTCTGATTTGTTGATTCCAATTATTATGGGCGTAGTGGCAACTTTTCTTCTATTCTGGTCATTGTCGGGATTGCTGCTCCGCATTTTTATGAGCTTTAAAGGTGTGTATTACAAAAATTTGAATTCTTTTATACTTCGCCAGTTTAGCAGTAAGATTAATACGACGGTGATGTCGATGGGTATGATTTGTTTAATGCTCTTTGTCACCGTCTGCGTGTTGGGATCTGCGTTGTCAATTAATGGCACTTTGCATGAGTCAATTGATAAATCTTTACCTGTTGATGTGCAGATTGAAAGTGTGGGGCGAGATCCGATCAGTATAGAGGAAATATACGATCGTGAAGATATCAATATCAATGAGCTTTTAAAAGATATTGTTACTTATCGTACCTATATATTAGAAGATTTTTCTGTCAAAGATAGCTTGGCGGATATTATGGATTCGATTGGTAAATATGGAGAAGTGCAGTATACTTTAAATTCATCTGAACGCTTTATGCATGTCAGTGACTATAATCGTGTTGCTTCACTGTTTGAGCTACCAGCACTGGAGCTGAATCAGGGTGAGTATGCAGTTTTGGCTGATTACAATCTAATGGTAGAAGTGCGCAACGCAGCGTTAAAGCAGGGTGCTAAAATTAACTTGCTAGGCAATGTTTTGAAGCCAAAATATGATGAGTGTATCTTTGGTACTATTGAGCTTGCTATGTCAAAGCTTAATACGGGACTTATTATTGTGCCTGATAGTATTCAACTTAAAGATACTAAATCATATGTCAGGGAATATATGCTTGCTAACTACGTAAACCCCGATGACGCAGATGAAGTGGAACAGCAGATATATAGCATTAGTAACCGCTTCTTTAGGGAACATCCAGACCAGGAGGGCGCGGACGAAGAAGAAATGTATTATTACAATGTTACATCACGACAAGAGATAGTTGACAACAACGTTGGTACTTCAGCTATGGTAACTTTTGTGGGGCTATACTTAGGTATCATTTTCCTAATTTCCAGTGCCGCAGTGTTAGCACTAAAAGAACTCTCGGAAAGCAGTGATAATCGTGAGAAGTATACGGTCCTGCGTAAAATCGGCACAAGTGAACATACACTTAATAAAGCACTATTTTGGCAGATTTTCATCTTTTTCATCTTCCCATTGTTGATTGCAATATTGCATTCGGTCTTTGGCTTAATGTTCTGTGACTTCTTGCTTTCGTCACTAGGTGGTATTAGTATTGCGCATTCAGTACCTTGGGTAGTGGCGCTATTGCTAGTAATCTACGGTGGATATTTCCTGATCACCTATGCATGCAGCAGAAACATTATTCGTGAGCATCGCGCCTAGGTTTTAATCTTAAAGATCGTACTTGCTCGTTCCTAAGTACGATCTTTTTACTGGTTTAGCATAAGTTGTGATATAATGGAAGCTATGGAACTTCTAATAGTCGGGCTACTTGCGGTTATTATCGGATTATTAATTTTTATGTTGATACGCAGGGCGCAGCCGCCGGTAGTGGACACTTCTAAGCTGGAGGAGAGGTTGATTCGGGTTGAGAGCGAATTGGACAAGATTGCTCCAAAAATCGAAGGCGAATTTCGTGAGAATCGTAAAGAAATTACTGAAAACTTACAAGGGAATCGCCGAGAGATCTCTGACAATCTACAATTAATTCAGAAGACTGTAGATACACGTGTTAAGAGTCTGCAAGATGACAATGCTAAGAAACTTGAGGAGATGCGGATGACGGTAGACGAGAAGCTGCAAAAATCCGTTGAACATCGCTTTAATGAGAGCTTTAAGCAAATTTCGGGGCAGCTTACGCAGGTCTATCAGGGTCTAGGAGAAATGAAGACTTTAGCAAACGGAGTTGGTGATTTGAAGAAGGTCATGGAGGGCGTCAAGACACGGGGTATCTATGGGGAAGTCCAACTTGGTAATATTATCTCAGACTGTATGCCTAAAGAGCAGTACGAAGAAAACATTGTCACCAAAAAGGGCAGTAATGATCGCGTGGAGTTTGCAATAAAAATGCCAGGCAAAGATGACTTTACGGTCTATTTGCCAATCGATTCGAAATTTCCAGTGGAAAATTATGGGCGGTTGCTGGAAGCTTATGATAACGGTAACAAAACTGAGATTGAAGCTTTTCGTAAAGCGCTGTCAACTGATGTTAAGGAACAAGCGAAAAAGATTTCTACGAAATATCTTGATCCGCCAGCGACGACAGACTTTGGTGTCATGTTTGTACCAACTGAAAGTTTATATGCGGAGATCCTAAGGATTCCTGGACTATCTGATGAGATTCGCCAGAAGTTAAATGTAACAATTGCATCACCATCAACGTTGCCGGTAATCTTGTCAGGTCTTACTATGGGTTTTCGTAGTGTGGCGATCGAGAAGCGTTCCGCAGAAGTATGGCAAACGCTCGGTGCGGTAAAGACACAGTTTGGTAAGTTTGGTGACTTGCTTGCGCAAACAAAAAAGAAGCTTGAGGAAACTGCTAATAAGATTGGTAATGCAGAGGTTACTTCACGACAGATTGAGCGTAAATTAAAGTCAGTTGAAAGTTTGCCGGAGAACGAAAGTGTCAAAATGATTGGTAACTTGGAGATGGAAGCTTAAATGCATACGATCAAAGGCTATAAGGATGAATGGCGTATTCAAGAATATGTTTTGATTACATTTTTTATTTCCTGGTTAAGCTGGGGAATATTGATTCTATTAACTAATCTTAAGGCTATTACTTTTAATCATCCGCTTGGCATGATTTTGTTCGGTGTGGGGGGATTTGGCCCAACAATCGCTGCGATTATGTGCTTGGAGGGAAGGCTCAGTATGAAGAAGATTCAGAATTTTATCTTTGAGCATAAGAAGAAGACCATTTGGTGTTTATTACTACTCGCTGTGATGCTTATTATGACTGTCTGGCTTGCTTCAACTGGAACCAATGCTGATATGCCTTGGTATTCGTTGCCAATCATATTTATGGTTTGCGTATTTTTTGGGGGCGGTAACGAAGAATTAGGGTGGCGTGGTACGATGCAACCTTTACTTGAAAAAGTAATGCAAGGTAGAGTTAAAAATAGGTTTTGGAGTTATATATTAACTACACTCATCGTTGGTGTAGTCTGGGCGATATGGCATCTTCCATTATGGTTTGTGGTTGGAAGCAATCAGCAAACAATGGATCTTGGTAGATTTGTTTTTGAAGTTATTGTGATGAGTTTTTGGTTGGCGTTTGTTTACGGTCGTACCAGATCAGTGTTCTATTGCATGTTGCTACATGGATTAGTGAACACCTTGATGGCCTTCTTCATACTTCAGACTGGCTGGGTCTATTACTTAGGGTATGCGGTGATTACTGCCGTAGCTATCTTCTTGAGCGTGAAGAAACCACAGGGAAAAATTTATGAAAATAGTTAGTGGGATTTCAGTTTGGTTATTGATTTTTCTAACATATTCGTTTATAGGCTGGTTTTTTGAGGTTACAGCGTCTTTGGTTTTAGCAAAGAAGTGGAGCAATCGTGGCTTTTTGATTGGACCACTTTGTCCAATTTACGGTTTCGGCGCAATGATTTTAACTATGTTACTCCGTCGTGCCGATAACTTAGTCGAAGTTTTTTTAGTTTCAGTTCTGGCAAGTGCCGTTTTGGAATATATGACGAGCTTTGTGATGGAAAAACTCTTTCGAGTACGTTGGTGGGACTATAGTGAGAAGCCCTTTAATCTTCATGGGCGTATCTCCTTAGAGAATTTGTTTTATTTTGGCATCATGGGGGTATTAGTTGTATATTGTATTAACCCTATACTGACAACTATCTACGGTAGTATACCTGAACATCTAGTAATTATTTTGGCGAGTGCCATGCTAGTTCTTGTGCTCATTGATCTTGCAATTTCTCTTTGGTTAATTATCGGTTGTCGCGTAACGGTTGGTACCATTCAAGTTGACGCGACTGACGAGATTACGGAGAATATTCATAAGCTATTGATGGAGAAAGGTCGCTTAAATCGACGTCTAGCAAAAGCGTTTCCAAACATGAAACCAAAGAAAAAGGCAGTAAGCAAGAGCAAGAAAACTGTCAATAAAACTTCTAATACCAAAAAGTCTACTAGCTCAACTCAAAAGAGTAAGATATAATATAGTATTATGTACAAAAGTTTTGCTGAATTCATTAAGGACAAGAAAAGACTCTGTATCATTCAGGCAGAGAATCCCGATGGCGACTCTTTAGGATCGGCGATTGCACTGGACTATATCCTCGCGGAAACAGAAAACTATTTGTACTGTCCAGTAGATATACCAAAGTACTTACGATATTTTGAAGATTGGTCGCGAGTAGAAAACGAGTTTGATTGGAAAGCTGATGGTTATATTATTGTGGATACCGCTTCTAGCATCTTAATCTCTAAATTATTGGAGGATCCAGCGATTAAGAACCTACTCTTTACTAAACCAGTTTTCGTAATTGATCATCATGAAACAGAAGATGATCTAGAATTTCCTCATGAAGTGATTATTGAGCCTCTTCCCGCCTGCGCTGATTTGATTTTTAAGATTGCTGAGGACAATAGATTGTCAGTTAATAAAGAAGCGGCTTGTGCTTTATACTCGGCAATTTCTTCGGATACTTTAGGTCTAGTAAGCGCATCGGTAACTGCGGATACTATGAGGACGATGGCTAAGCTGATTGACCTCGGAGCGAATCCGGCCGAGTTGGACGAGCAGCGACGCGAGTTCATGAAGAAATCGCAACGGATTCTTGATTACAAAGCGGATTTGATTAAGCGAGTTGATTATTCTTTAGATGGAATGTTGGCGACAATCCATATTCCATTTGAGGAGATTCAGAAATATTCTGATGAATATAATCCAAATGTTTTGATTTTGGAAGAGCTACGCTTGGTGGAAGGAGTTTTGGTTGCTATAGCTATAAAAACTTATCCAGATGGAAAAGTAACTGGCAAGATTCGTGCCAGCAAACCAGTAGCAGAACAAATCGCTGGATATTTTGGTGGCGGCGGTCATCCGTATGCGGCGGGCTTCCGCACTTATGATACTAGCTATGAAGATGTGCTCAGCGATGTGATAAAGATTTTGCCAGGTTTATTAAAAGAGTGCGAGAATAATGCCCAGGATAATTTATAATGCAGCTACTTGGATTTGGTATCGTCTTTTACGAATGCCTGTTCGCCTAAAGTCGATTTATGACAACCAGGTGCGGCGACCTAAGTTGCTGGTCGTGTTTTTGCATGGTATTAGTGCAACTTCAGCGACTTGGAGAACGACTTTTGACGAACTTAATCGTAATCCTGAGCTTGCCGATGTACGTTTGGTGACCTTTGATTTATTGGGGTTTGGCAAATCGTTGAAAGCCAGCTGGCTAGACTATGATGAGCTAGATTATAATAGAGCTTTGGACTCATCGTTGAGAAAGTTACGAGTAGATTGTCCGGTAGTGTTGATTGGGCATTCTATGGGTTCGTTAATAGCGGCTGACTATGCAGTAGGTTATGCTAAAACGATAGATTTAGTAAAACTCATTTTGGTATCGCCACCATTATTGATGTCTAGCGAGTTGGCTAAATTACCAGATAGATTATACACTAAGTCCTATGCCTCTTTACACAAGTTTGCAAATGAGGAACCAGCAGCAGATGTGATTGCAAAAATAGTTCAAAGATTTAGCAGCTTTCGTGGTAAATATATCAAAACTGTTGCCTTTGAAAAATCTATGAATAATATTATCCTCAACTCAAAAAACTATCAAACTTTCACGAGATTACGGGTTCCTACAGTGATTATTCATGGACATTTCGATCCATTAGTAATGAAATCCAATTTGAAGAGGGCGGCACTGCATAATTCTACATATGTGAAGTATATTAGTGTTATGGGGCATCATGATATATCTATCGGAAAACGTGCTAAAATATTAAAAGAGGTTAAACAAACTATAAAAGAAGAGAGTCGCCATGAAGTTATATAATACACTATCTCACAAAGTAGAAGCTTTTAATCCGTTTAATCCAGACCAGGTTAAAATCTATACATGTGGACCTACTGTTTATAGCCAGCCACATATTGGCAACTTCGCAGCTTATGTATATTGGGATTTACTAGTACGTACTCTCTTGGCAAATAATTATGGTGTGAGACGGGTTTTAAATTTGACTGATGTAGGACATTTAACTTCTGATAGGGACGACGGTGAGGATAAATTAGAGAAAGGTGCGCGGCAACTTGGAGAAACTGTTTGGGTTGTTGCAGAAAGATACATTGGTGAATTCCGTCGTGACTATGAAAGACTAGATTTAGTCCAGCCAGATGTATGGGCAAGGGCGACCGATTACATCGCTGAAGATGAGGCCATAGTTGATAGATTGTCTGATAAGGGCTATACTTATGAAACTAGCGATGGAGTTTATTTTGATACAAGTAAGTTTGCAAAATATGCGGACTTTGCTAGATTGGATTTGTCTAGCATTAAGGCTGGTGCAAGGGTTGAGTTTTCTCAGGAAAAGAAACACCCATCAGACTTTGCAGTTTGGAAATTTATTCAGCCTAATGAGCAGCATGCAATGCGATGGGAATATCTTGGGCGATCAGGTTATCCGGGGTGGCATCTAGAGTGCTCCACAATCATACACAATGAGTTGGGAGAAACTATTGATATCCATACAGGTGGGATAGATCATATACCAGTTCACCATACCAATGAGATTGCGCAGAGCGAAGCCGCGTTTGATAAGAAACTTTCTAAATATTGGTTACACTGTAACTTCCTCACTATTGATAAGCAGAAGATTTCTAAGTCACTGGGGAATATCTGGACTTTAGAAGATCTGGAGCAAAAAGGCTATTCACCTCTAGATTTTAAAATGTGGGTTTTACAAGGACATTATCGTTCAGAACGTGATTTTAACTTTGAGAATCTAGATTCAGCGCGTATCCGCAGGTTGAATTGGCGGAATCGTATTGCTGAGTGCTATCAAAACCCAACTGGTGAATCTAAACTTACAGAGCTTACGGAAATTCTGAGTGCAGTGAGTGATGATCTTAATTCTCCGCGTGCTTTTGCTTTAATTGATGAGGTTCAGAATGAGAGCATAGAATTTTGGCGAATCATTGATTCATATTTTGGCCTAGGTTTAATCAATAGTGCGCCGAATATTACCGATGAGATCAAAGCTTTATTATCCCAGCGTGAGGACGCGAGAGTGGCAAAAAATTTCCAGTTAGCAGATGATATTAGAGAAGAGCTACAGAAACACAATATAACGACAAAAGATACCATAAGCGGCCAAGTTTGGCAGTATATAAAGTAGTTTATTCGGTTTTAGGGAAGGCGTGGTAAAATAGAAAGATGAATAAAGTAATCGAAGTAAAAAACTTGGTAAAAGTTTATGGCAAACGATCGACAGCTTTTGAAGCATTGAAGGGGATCAACTTAGACATCTTTGATGGCGAGTCTGTCGCAATTGTTGGTAAGTCTGGTTCTGGTAAATCAACACTTATGCACTTGTTGGCGTTATTAGATAAACCAACTAGTGGTACCATTAAGGTTGATGGGATTGATTCGACCAAGCTTAGTAATCGTGAGCTAAATAAATTGCGCAATCGTACTTTTGGTTTCGTTTTTCAACAATTCTTTATGAATCCAAATGACACAGTGCTAGAAAACGTGGTCTTACCGCTGAAAATTGCTGGTATAGGTGGGCGAGAACGGCGTAATTTAGCTAGCAAAGCTTTAGAAACGGTCGGCTTGGAAGAGCGCATTAAATTCAAAGCAACTGATTTGTCTGGTGGTCAAAAACAGCGCGTTTGTATCGCCCGAGCAATCGTGAATGATCCGAAGATTCTCTTCGCAGACGAGCCGACTGGTAATCTAGATTCTGCGACTGGTGATAAGGTAATTAAATTGCTTTTCGATTTAAATAAGGAGAAAGGTGTCACGCTCATTATGGTGACTCATGATGAGGATTTAGCACGCCTTTGTGATCGTCAGATTCGGATTATGGATGGGAAGATAGTCGAGGGACTACCTGACGATCCGAAAGGTGAGTGGGTTGACGGTAAATGGAAAATGAAAGTGACGATTGGAGCATAGGATGGGATTGTTTGAAATAATAACTACAGCGAACCATAATTTATTGCGAAATAAGGCGCGTACAATTTTAACTATTTTGGCAATCTTTGTTGGGAGCTTTACGATCGCATTAAATTCCGCGATTAATACGGGAGTGAATAAATTCATTGATGATCAAACGGCAAGCCTAGGCGGGGAGGATTATATTATGATTATGCCCGAAGGTGCGGTCGAAGGCATGAGTTCACTTGCTATGGGGGGTGCTAGCGGCGCTCCAACGGAATATAATCCAGACAAAACGATGTCTGCGTTCACGGATGAGCAGCTAAATAGGTTGAAAGAACTGGATGGTATTAATGGTGAGCTTTATGTGACGAAGAACTATGTCGTGGATTATATTACGAGTGCTAAAACGGATAAGAAGTATAATATTAATGTAATGGCAATGCCGCCAGGAGATTTTAATATTGCGATGACGGCGGGTTCTTTGCCTAATCGTGATTCAAAAAAGTATGAGATTGCTTTGCAGTCGGGTTATCCGAAAGCTCTTGGCTTTGATTCGGACGAAGACGCAATTGGCAAGACTGTCACTATAACTGTTAGGGATGCCGTAACTAAAAAATATAAGAATTTTGAAGCAACAGTAGTTGGCGTACAAGCTCCAGGTGTTGTGGCGGTCAACGGTTCGGTTATCACCGTATCTCTTCAGGACGCTCTGTATGATGAAGTGACTAAATACTATCCAGACGACCAGAAAAGCATGGTTTATTCCGTGCAGACAAAATTTGATACCTCAAAATATACTGAGTCGGAAATAAAAGCTATTCTAGAAGAAAATGGATTTTATGGTTTCACTATTTCCGACATGATGGGGATGATTCGGACGTTTTTCGATGTAATTATGATAGTATTTACAATCTTTGGGGCAATTGCATTGGTTGCGGCGGCCATTGGCATTATTAATACGTTGCTGATGTCTGTGGAGGAGCGTACTCGAGAGATTGGCTTAGATAAAGCCTTAGGAATGTCCTCTACCAAAATTTTCTTAAATTTTTCGTTTGAAGCTATTGCTTTGGGATTTTGGGGATCAGCAGTGGGAGTAGGAGTGGCGATGTTGGTTGGGAATCTGGCAAATACCGTAGTGCACCAGCCTGGTGGATTTCTGGAGGCATTTCCAACTTTCCATCTATTTAATTTCACTTTGCAAAATGTTCTGCCGATCATTATTATCGTAATGGTCATTGCGTTCGTCGCTGGTACCGTACCAGCTTGGAAGGCTGCACATAAGAATCCGATCGATGCTTTGAGGTATGAGTAGTCATGGATCCAGTACGCATAGATAAGATCATACCAGGCGGACAGGCCATTGGAACATTGCCGGATGGTAAAAAAGCGATGCTTTGGAATGCGTTGCCTGGTGAGTTGGTGACTGAATGGAAGATTACCAAAAATAAAAGTAGCTATATTGAAGGTATTGCTGAGGTGATTGCGAATCCCTCCAATAAACGCGTAAATCCAAAAGATAATTGCTATCTTGCTACTTCTCCGTGGCAAATTATGGATTATAATTATGAGTTGCAACAGAAACAGGAAGTATTGCAGGAAATACTTCGTCAGCAGAAAGTCCCAGATGATTGTTTTGAGGTTCAGGCAGTCAGGACCGATGGTAGAGATTTCTTTTATCGTAACAAAATGGAGTATGCGTTGTATTATGATTTTGAAGGAGCTCAAATTTTTCCTGCTATGCGCAGCCGTGGTACACATCGCAAGTTACCTTTATCGCAGTCGAGTTTGGAGATGCCAAGCATTTGGCGGAAAGCTACAGAAATTATCGACGACCTAAATGCAAGACATGAGGAGGCTCGGAGATACCAATCATTGTTGTTGCGGTCAAATCAGTCCGGTGAAGTTAGTGGCGGATTGCTGGAGAATCGCAAACCACATCCAAAATTTGATAAATTAAGAGATACTATTTTGGGGCAAGAATATTCATATTCACCCAATGGCTTTTTCCAAATCAATCTGCCGGTCTACGAAATGGTGCTAACTGAGATGCAGAAATGGATCAAAACCGACAAAGTTTTGGATTTGTATTCCGGGGTTGGAACGATTGGGTTGTCAGTCGCGCGTGATCGAAATTTAATCTTGGTTGAATGTGATAAATCTGCGTTTTTAGAGATGAAAAATAACTGTCGCGGTACTAACGCTACTCCGATTTTAGCGAAAAGCGAAGAAGCATTAGGCTACATTAATCCAGATCAGACGGTGATAGTTGATCCTCCACGTGCTGGTTGTTTACCTAATGTAATTGAAGAGTTGCGTAGTAAGAAGCCCACTATGATTATATATCTATCTTGCAATCCTATCACTCAAGCACGTGATATAAGCCTATTGCTAGACACCCATGAGATTAAAACATGTATACCATTTAACTTCTTTCCACGTACGCCGCATCTAGAAAATCTCATGATTTTGGAGCGCAAAAACTAAATGCCGCTGAATAAGGAACAACAAGCAGCAGTCGAGCATTTATCTGGTCCGTTATTAGTGTTGGCTGGACCTGGTACTGGCAAAACACAACTACTATCGGCTAAAGTAGCGTATATTCTTAAGAATATTGATATTAATGCTGAAAATATCTTATGCCTAACCTTTACTGAAGCGGGTGCGGAAAATATGCGAGCACGTTTTCAAAGTATGATTGGTAAGGATGCGCTCGATGTTAACGTATATACTTACCATGCTTTTGGTTCAAACGTTTTAGATCGTTATAAGAGCTATGCCGAGAATTTTGACCGTAAATTAGATGCGCCGATTGATGAGACTGCACAGTATAAAATTATTGCTGACATTCAAAAGTCTTTACCAGCTATGGATATTCTTAGAGAGGCTGAAACAAAAGAGATAATATCCATTATTGGTAACGCTAAGGCTGCACGTCTTGATGCGACAGATTTGAAGAAAATTGCCGAAAAAAACATCGAAGATAGCTCAGCGATTAGCTTTGAAGTTTCGCCGATACTATTAGAAATGAAAAAAGGTGCTAAGTTTCAGGCTGCTCTTGAGAACACCTATCAACCAATACTAGAAGTTTTGCTCCAACACATCTCTTCTCAACCTATCGTCAAGCAGGTTGAACCGATTGCAAATATTCTTGCTAAAGATCTGAAAAGGATTATAGATGAGCTATCAGCTTCCGAAAAACCGTCTGTATCTAGCCTAACCAAGTGGAAGAGTAATAATTTTGAATTATGTACTCCAGACCCTAAGCATCCAGAGATCAAATCCTATCGTTTAAAAGATCATATTGCGAATAAGAAATTATATTCGTTGGCAAATATTATGCATAAATATGATGAAAAGCTGAAAGCTGAAGGGCTTTATGACTTTAGCGATATGATTGAATGTGCAATTAAGTATTTGAAAGAAGATAGTGGCTTTCGGATGCAGCTTTCTGAACAATTTCAATATATTTTGTTGGATGAGTTTCAGGATACAAGTGCCTCACAATTTGAGCTAATTAAATTGCTAACGGATTATGAAAAGCCGGTCATCATGGCGGTTGGCGACGATGATCAAGCGATTTATGAATTTCAAGGTGCAAACGCCTCCAATTTGCGTGATTTTCAGGCATACTACAATGCTGAAGTGATAAACTTATGCAATAACTATCGCAGTACTAGTGAGGTATTGAGTCTTTCGCGTAAGATTGCAGAGCAAATTAATGATAGCTTTGCAAAGAACTATAATGTTGATAAAACATTGCGCTCAATGCGTGATACATGGAACAATGATATAAGCAAGCCACCTCGCGTTGTGCGACATGAGTTTGCTGGTACGGTGGCAGAATATTATTGGATTGCTCAACAGATACGATCTTTGGTGGATCATGGTGAGGACCCCAACGAAATTGCAGTCATTGCACCAAAACATAAAAATATCATACCGCTTTTGCCATACCTAAAGGCTCAGAATCTAGACGTTACTTACGAAAAGCGCGACAATATTCTAAATGATGCTAAGATATCAATGCTCATCAAGCTGGCAAAGTTCATCTTTCGTCTTGCCAATCGCGAACAACCGGTGGAGAACTTGTTAGAAATCTTATCGTTTGAGTTTTGGGAAGTTTCTGCTGATGTAGCGATTCGGGCAGTAGAAAAACAGTGGGGCAATAATGCGACGATCTTGGAATACTTAGCCGGAGATGTGCAGCTGGAGAAGATAGCTAGTCTTATTAGTAGCTTAGTAGAGCTGTCATTTTCCGCGCCCTTGGAGCTATGGCTAGACCACCTGATCGGCACAGCTGAGCTAAATAATTGTAAGTCGCCGTTTTTGAATTACTATCGAGACACACTAAATCAAGCAGAATTACTGGAGTTCTATGAAAATCTTAGCACCTTGCGACAAAAGGTTAGCGTACACGCTAAGAATTTGCAACCTAATATAGCTGATTTTGCACCAAAGCTCAGCGATTTTATTGCTACTATTCAAGATTACGAAATAGCCCAGGCAGAAATTATGCGTGTAAGTGTATACAGGGATAGCGGTAAAGCGGTGCAGGTGATGACAAGCCATAAAAGTAAAGGGCTGGAGTTTAAACACGTCTTTCTTACGTCGGTTGATGATCTAGCTTGGGGTAAAGGCAAGGGAAATAATAACCGTTTCACATTGCCTAAGAATCTAACGCATATTAGACATACTGGTATTACGGATGATGAACAGTTACGCTTGTTCTTTGTAGCGATTACTCGTGCTAAGGACGGTCTAACAATGACTAGCGCGCGTCGTAAAGATGATGGTTCCGATAACCATCGATTGCGATATTTAGCAGAGAGCAGCTATGAAGATGAGCAACAAATTTCTCCATACCTACTTGAGGAAGCGAAAAATATTAAGATACACGATGACTTAACAAATGCGGAGAAAATCGAAACATTGCGACTGAATTGGGTTTCAGCTTATCAAAAGTTAGAGCCTGACGTTATGGAAATTTTACGCGAGCGCATGAAGTCCTATCGACTTTCGGCTTCAGATCTGACCAGCTTCATTGACATTATTTATGCTGGTCCACAGAAAGTTTATCAATCTCGTGTATTAAAATCTCCGAACGAGCCTGCAAACTTTTCAATGTGCTATGGTAGCTTAATTCATTCAGTTTTTGAGCAAATTACCAACCAGCACATTGATGAAGAAAAGGCGATGGATTTGTTTAGAGGCGAAGCTCATAAGGCAGTCTTGACCGATGTGGAGAAACGGCAATTATTGGAGAAAGGCGAGCATAGCTTAAGGATCGCCATGAGCAAATTTATGCCAATTCTTTGCCGTGAAAATGCCAAGGCAGAGGTCAACTTTGGGCCAGAGCACTTAGTGATTGACGGCGTGCCAGTGGCTGGAAAAATTGACCATATGGAAATTGACCACACCCATAAAACAATCGAAGTGTATGACTTTAAGACTGGGAAGTTTCATGATCAGAAATGGAGGTCTCAACCGAGTTTATATAAATACATGTTGCAGCTTGGATTTTATAAGTTATTGCTAAATAACTCCATGAATTATCGTAACTATAAGGTAACGCGCGGGCATATTCTGTTTGTTACGCCTGATGCCGATGAACAAGTTTATGATAAGGTATATGAGTATAATGATGAAGATGAACTCGAGTTAAAAAGACTTATGCAGGTTGTCTATAAGCAACTAACTAGCCTAGATTTTGTGGTTGATAATGAGCTCTTTGTGCCTGCCAATAAGAGTAATACTTTGCCAAAACTCCGAAACTTTATAGAATTACTGCATAGTAAGACCCAGTTGGCTGACCGTAACATTGTATCAGCGCAACACTGAAAAGTGTAATAGTAGTTGACTTTATAGTCTTGGTGTAGTATAATCAAATAGTCGAGCAATCTTTTTTAGCTCGATTGTACCTACTCACTAGAGAACCCATTCCTGAAAGGATGTGATTATGAATGGGGCTGTTCGACAGGAACGGATTGACTTACGGCGGCTACGGTGGAAGTGTACACCTGAGCGAAGGTGACGCCATGATGTCGCGCCTGACTGGCATTGGGCAGACGACTCAGGATGGCATTACCGGTACGACAGCTATTGATGCCGTGCAACGTTTCGCCGCTACTGGAGCTAGCGAACAACGTATCAGGGAGTTCGCTGACCGCATCGCGCGCCAGCACGGACGCTAATCGCGACTAACCTGCGAATTTCTGCATACCTCTGCAAGTTTTAACATCCACAACACGGGCGACCTTCGGGTCGCCTCTTTTCATAATGATGGTTCATTCAGGAATTGTTTAGCGAATACTTAAGAGTATCTCTTGAGCATTATAATTTATTAAGCAACAAAAATATTCCAGCGAATCTACTGGAATATTTTTATGGATTAATCGAAGTTATTTCTCGGCTTCAGCTTTTGCAGCTTTCTTCTCAGCCTCTTTTTCGGCTTTCTTGGCTTTGTTGCCAAGTGAAGCACGAAGCTTAGCAGCACGCTCGGCGCGAGCCTTAAAACGATCAACACGACCCTCGGTATCAATAATCTTTTCTTCACCAGTAAAGAATGGGTGTGAAGCAGAAGAAATCTGAACCTTGATCAATGGATACTCTTGACCATCTTCCCACTTGATGGTTTCGTCGCTCTGGGCTGTTGAACGAGTCAAGAATTTATAATTCGCAGCCTCATCCATGAAAACAACGTAGCGATAATCTTGCGGTTGTGAAACTTTATTACTCATAGCTTTCTTTAGTCTATCACACTTTTACTAAACTGTAAACATCTAACTTAGTTATTCCGTGCATTATGTGGGCGGTTAAAAAACTTAGATGTAGATCCTTGACTTTTTATTGTGTTTCATTTATAATGAAAGAGTAAATTATTAAACGAGACAGCTATAGGTAGGAGGTTTCCTGTTAATATTTCCTGTAGCAAAGAGAAAGGATAACCAAATGACTGTAGAAGTCGATATTAAAGCACTATTAGAATCTGGTGCACATTTTGGTCATAAGACTAGCCGTTGGCACCCAAAGATGGCGCCCTATATCCATAGCAAGCGTCAAGGCGGTCATATTATTAACTTGGAGAAGACCGTTGAAGCTTTGGAGAAAGCTTTGCCAGAACTTTCTAAAATTGCTGCAAGTGGTAAGAAAATCCTCTTTGTTGGCACAAAGAAACAACTTAAAGATATTACTAAAACCGCTGCTGAATCTGTAAATATGCCATACGTCACTGTACGTTGGGTTGGTGGTATTTTGACTAATGTGGAAACGGTCAATCGTCAGATTAAGAAACTTAAAGATCTAGAGCGACGCATGGCTTCTGGTGAATTAGAAGCTCGTTATTCCAAGTTGGAAGTGCAGCGTTATCAGGAAGAAATTGATTTACTTAATGAACGCTATGGCGGCATTAAAGAAATGAACGAACAGCCAGCAGCGATTATTGTAGTTGATGCAGTTCAAGATAAAAATGCCATTAAAGAGGCTAAAACTCTTAATATTCCAGTTTTTGCTGTTGCTGATACCAACGTTGATCCAACCAATATCGATTACGTAATCCCTGCAAATGATGATGCTGTTAAATCAGTTCAATTACTATTGGATTACTTTACTGCTGCTATTAAAGACGGTGAGACGAAAAAAGCCTAAGTCATTTACAGATTGTTAAAAATAAACTGAAGGAGGCATATGAGCCAAGAATTAAAAGAAAAAGCTGGCGAGGTTAAAGCAGTTTCGATCGAGCTAATTAAAAAGCTCAAAGAGCTTTCGGGCGTCGGCTTGACGGATGCTAAGAACGCTTTGGTAGAGGCCAAGGGTGACTTCGATAAAGCTCTAGACGCAATGCGTAAAAAAGGCATGACGAAAGCTGAGAAGCGTGGTGATCGTGAAACGCGTGAGGGCATCATTGAGACGTACGTACATGACGGCCGTTTGGGTGCAATCGTCGAGGTTAACTGTGAAACAAGTTTCGTAGCGAAAACTGATGAATTTAAGGATTTGGCGCATAAGATTGCAATGCAGATTGCTTCTATGAACCCACTCTATGTTACGATTGATGATGTGCCAGCTGATGTTCTTAATAAGAAAAAGGCGGAGTTTGAAGATAAGTTCAAAGGCCCAGAAAATATGAAAGAACAGATCATTGATGGTCAAGTTAAAAAGGCTTTTTCTGAAAAAGTTTTGATGGAACAACCATATATTCTTGACGACAATATGACTGTGGCTCAGTTTATTAAAGAAGCAATTGCCAAAACCGGCGAAAATATTACTGTGCGTCAATTCAAACGTCTTGAACTTGGTGTTACTGAATAAGAATAATTATCAAGTATGGGGATTAGTTTCCCCATACTTTTGTTATACTAAACCATAGGAGGTAACATTATGTTTGACAATAGTGAATACAAGAAAGCCATGGAGGGGGTCATAGCTCGTTTTCATGACGAAATGAAAAAGGTACGTACCGGAAGAGCACATCCTGACATGCTATCCAACATTAAGGTTGAGGTATACGGTCAATTTATGCCCTTAAACCAGGTGGCAAACGTGGTAGCAGTTGATGCGACTTTATTACAGATCACGCCATTCGATCCGAGCAATATTCAGGCGATTGCTAGTGCAATTCGCAATGATGCTGCATTAGGTCTTAATCCGTCCGATGATGGCAGGGTAGTGCGTGTACCAGTTCCGCCCCTAACTGAGGAGCGCCGCAAAGAGATTGTAAAGAACGCCTCCAGTAAGGTTGAGGATGCCAAAGTTGCTATTCGTAACGTACGCGAAGATGCCCGTAAGGAATTAAAGTCTGCCGAGTTGCCTGAAGATGTTTCAAAACGTGCTGAGAAAGATATTGACGAATTGACGAAGACTTTTACCGAGAAAATTGATATGGCTTTCAAAGAAAAATCTGCGGAGCTGATGACGATTTAATGGCTAGTGAATTAACGCATATTGGCTTTATTGCTGACGGTAATAGACGTTGGGCGAGAGAACGTGGTTTGCCAACGTTTGAAGGGCATCGTAAGGGCTTTGATAAAGTAGAGATGATTATCGACCAGCTTAAGGGCGGTGAGGTTAAATACGTTTCTTTCTTTGTTTTTAGTACGGAGAATTGGGACCGAAGTCAAGATGAGATTAACTATCTCATGAAGCTTCTTGATAACATGATTGATCGTATGGTGAAGAAAGCTCAAAAAGAAAATCTACGTATAGTAGTCTGTGGGCGACCAGAGCCAGTAGATCCGAAACTTTGGGCAAAAATTTGTAAAGCCGAACGAGATACTCAAGATGCAACTGGCTTAACGATTTGTTTCTGCTTTAATTATGGTGGGCGATGGGAGATAGTTGACGCTGCTAAGCGAGCCGCTGAGGCTGGCGAAGTTGACTGGTCTCCAGAAAGTTTTTGTAAATACCTTTATCATCCAGAGGTTCCAGATTTGGATATGATTGTGCGCACTAGTGGCGAAGAGCGAATTTCTGGATTCCAGCTCTGGCGTGCAGCATATGCTGAGTTTTGCTTCTTGACGAAACATTTTCCTGCTGTTGAGCCAGAAGATGTCAATGAAGTGATTAGGGAGTTTCATTCGCGGCATCGTCGCTTCGGAAAATAAAATCATGTTGATAAAAATTAGGCGTCTTCTGGCGTCTAATTTTTATTGAAATAGCATATATATTTTATATTGTGTGATAGAATAATAAGTATGAATATAGTTTTTGGGGTTATTATTGGTCTAGTTATTTTAATGCTGCTAGTAGTTGCGCATGAATTTGGGCATTTCATGATGGCACGCCGTAATGGTGTTAAGGTGAACGAATTCGGTATTGGTTTTCCGCCACGAATGATAGCTTGGACTAAAAAAGAAGTTGAAATTAATGGTGAGAAAAGACTGAAGTGGATACGAATTCCTAAAGAAGAATGGAAAGACAAACAGGATGGTCTTGTTTTTAGTCTGAACTGGCTGCCAATTGGTGGATTCTGTAGTATGGATGGGGAATCAGCGGCAGATAAGCGTAAAGGTACTTTTGGTGCTTCAAGCTTTTGGGCAAAAACAAAGATTTTGTTTGGTGGTGTTGCGATGAACTGGTTAGTGGCTTTTGTGATTTTGACTATCCTAGCCTTTACTGGCATGCCACAGTTTTTAGAGAATCAGTTTTATCTTGGTAATGATGCAGAGGTTGTAGAGGTAGAACGAGGAGTTATTGTTAAAGAAGTGCTGGATGACTCTCCTGCTGCTAAAGCTGGCTTTGAGAGGGAAGATAAAATTATAAAAGTTGGCGATACGGAAGTAAAGACATCTGAAGAGGTTATTAACTTTGGTAAGGAACACGCTGGCAAAGAAGTGAAGTATACAATTAAACGAGGTGATCAGACTCAGGAGCTAGCGGTAAAGCTCAATGGTTCAGACGAAAAATATTCATTAGGTGTAAGTATGGCAACTTATGGCCAAGGCTTAATTAGGTCAACTTGGTCGGCTCCAATTGTTGGTGCTGGCTTAACATTGCAACTCACTGGCGAAACCTTCAAAAGTCTGGGCGACTTGCTTTGGAATTTGGTATCTGGAGTGATTAGACAGTTTAGTTTCGACGATGCAGTGCGTGAAGAGGGTAGGAATGATATTGGCGTAGTAGGAGACTCAGTGTCTGGTCCGGTAGGTATTATTGGTGTAATTTTTCCGACCTTCGCTAGCACTGGTGTCACAAATTTGGCTTTCTTGGCAGCATTGATTTCGGTCTCACTGGCCTGTATGAACATCTTGCCTATCCCAGCGCTTGATGGTGGGCGTTGGCTGCTAATTGCGATTTATAAATTGCGCCGTAAGGAGCTCACTAAAGAAACTGAGGAAAAGATTGTTTCACGAGCTTTTATGATGCTCTTGGGCTTGATAGTGTTAATTACTATTTTAGATATCACAAAATTGTTTTAGATAAATTATGACAAAAGTGATTGAGAAAAAAGATGAGGGCGTCAACTTGTCCACAAAGCAAAAGGCTACGTCAAGTAAGGAACTGGCTAGTGATCAGGTCAAAAATTCGCCAAAGGAAAAAACAAAAAAGAAGCTCAAGATATCTAAGATGGACATATATTTTACGATCTTTGTTCTCGCCTGGGTGCTTTTGACGACGATAGCTAGTCAGTACATTGTTGCACTCCCCATGTCGATTATTCTAGGAGAAGCCTTGCAAGATCCTGGGTGGATGCTCCTATATTATACCCTAACTTATGCAGTCACTTTGGTTTTACTGATTATGCTGCCTCCGCGATTAATTAAGCTGATTGCTAGCCGAAATAAAGAGACTGAGTTAAGAGCAGCGAAAAACCTAATTCAAGATCTAGAGCCAAATGCCGTAGGAATGGGTGTGCAACATTTGCCAACATTTGTTGATATCGGCTTAGCACCCATTGGGTATGTGATTTATATCTTTATAGCAATGGTCCTGACGTCTTTGATGAACGTATTTCCATGGTTTAACGCTGATCAATCTCAAGATGTTGGATTTGGTTATTTTGTCACTGATCTAGATAGGATCTTTGCCATGCTTGCAGTTGTCTTTCTTGCACCAATTGTCGAAGAGCTGATCATGCGCGGTTGGCTTTATGGTAAGGTAAGAGAAAAGTGGAATATTCCAATTTCTGCTGTGCTAGTTTCACTACTCTTTGCCGTATTGCATGGGCAATGGAATGTGGGGGTTAGCACTTTTGCGCTCAGTCTTGTGTTGTGTGGTTTGCGAGAAATTACCGGAACAATTTGGAGCGGTATTTTGTTGCATGTACTATCAAATGGCATCGCTTTTTACTTACTGTATGTAGCGATATAATTTAGCTAAGCTTTAAGAAACTGTGCTATAATATGGGTTATTATGCGTTTTAGTGAGACTTTTGTAAAAACTCTTAGAGTAGCACCGAAAGACGAAACTGCACGAGGTGCGCAGTATTTGAGTAGGGCTAGCTTCATTCATAAGGAGCTAGCTGGTGTGTATGACTATTTGCCTTTAGGACTGAAGGTACTTGATAATATTAAGCGCATTATACGCGATGAGTTAAATAAGATTGGTTGCCAAGAGGTTCTACTGTCAACTCTGCAAAATCCAGAACCATGGAAGTTAACTGATCGTTGGGATATTGAGAAAATGGATGTTTGGTTTAAGACTGAGTTGGCAGCAGGCGGAGAGTTAGGATTAGCTCCAACCCATGAAGAACCGATCACAGAGCTTATGAAGGCTTACATATCTAGCTATAAGGACTTACCGGTGGCTGTTTATCAAATTCAGACTAAATTCCGTAATGAGCTACGCGCAAAGTCTGGTGTCATGCGGACGCGTGAGTTTATTATGAAAGACTTGTATAATTTTGCACGTACTGAAGTCGAACATGAAGAATTTTACCATAAAGCCGAAAAAGCTTACAAGGCTATTTATGACCGTCTAGGTATTGGTCAAGACACATATCAGACATTTGCTAGTGGTGGAGTTTTTTCAAAGTATAGCCATGAATTCCAGACTATCACGGAAGTTGGTGAAGATACAATATATTTCAATGCAGATAAGACGGTAGTGCTAAATGAAGAAGTAGTCAATGACGAGGTTCTAGCCGAGATGGGGGTTAAACGTGAAGAACTCCAAACCGCAAAGGCGGCTGAGGTTGGAAATATTTTTACTCTTAAAACTAAATATTCTGGACCTTTGGGTTTGCAGTACACAGATAAGGACGGTAAGAAGCAACCAGTACTAATGGGGTGCTATGGTATCGGCGTATCACGCTTGATGGGGGTGATAGCCGAGAAGACTTCAGATGATAAGGGATTGGCTTGGCCGACGGAGGTTGCACCATATAAGTATTATCTGGCAGCAATTGGGGAAAACGGTACGCGCATGGCCAATGATTTATATCGTGGTATGTCAGAAGAGGTGCTCTATGACGATCGTGACGTACGCCCAGGCGAGAAATTTGCCGACAGCGAGTTGCTTGGCTTGCCATATCGTGTAGTAATCTCTGACCGTGGCCTGGAAAAGAATGAAATCGAAGTCATAAAACGTACTACTGGGGAAAAGCGTATATTTTCATCTGAAAACTTTTCGCTTAAGGATATTGACTTTTAGTATAATATATAATAAACTGTGAGGGATTATGAAGAAAACTGTAAATCTCACCAAGGCTGGTAAAGCCGAACTAGAAAAAGAATTAGAGGAATTAATCGCACAACGCCCTGCTATTGCTGAACGCATTGCTACCGCACGTGCTTTTGGTGATTTATCAGAAAATCAAGAATATACTGATGCGCGCGCAGAACAAAAGAATGTTGAGAATCGCATACTTGAAATCCAGGAAACTCTGAAAAAAGCTGTTTTAATTACTGCTCGTAAGACCGATAAGGTTGCGATAGGTTCTACAGTTAATATTGATATGGGTGGTAAAGAGTTCACCTATACAATGGTTGGTCCAGTTGAAGCTAATCCGCTTGAGGGGAAGATTTCGCATGAGTCACCAATTGGCAAGGAGTTACTTGGACGTAAAGTTGATGATATTTTTGAGTTTAATGGCAAAAAAGTAAAAATTAAAAGTATTGCTTAACCGTTTGGTGGCGCATAAATACAGTGGAGGTGCCGGTGTCTTACTGGCACTTTTCTTGTTAGCAAAAGTTCTGCAAGATGTGTTATAATAGTAACATTATGACTACTTTGAGTGATTATCGTGACGAAAGATTAAGAAAGTTGGCCGAAATAAGGTCGCAAGGGATTGATCCATATCCGGCTAAGTCCTACCGTAACACTAAAATCTCCACGATCCTAAATCATTTTGAGGAAAAAGATGGTCAAGAAGTTTGCGTTGCTGGTCGTATTGTTGCGATTCGTTCATTTGGTAAAATCGCCTTTATTAAACTCCGCGACTATTACGGCGAAATACAGATCTTTATGCAAAAAACTGATGATATTAAGGACAGCGAGTTTGGTATTAAACAACTCAAGCTTCTTGATACGGGTGATTTTGTTGAAGCTACTGGCTTGGTGGGCAAATCCAGTACGGGTGAAATATCAATTTTTGCTAATAGTGTGCGTCTTTTAACCAAAGCCTTGCGTCCATTGCCGGGGTATGATGGTCTGACCAATAAGGAAGAGCGTTACCGCCGTCGTTATGTAGATATGAATGTAAACCCAGAAGTACGTGAACGTTTAGTGAGACGTTCTAGGTTTTGGCAGGCTACCAGAGATTTTATGAACCAACATGGTTTCATAGAGATCAATACGCCCGTGCTTGAGCTAACAACTGGTGGTGCTGACGCAAACCCTTTTGTTACGCATATGGATGCTCTGGATGCTGACTATTATTTACGTATTTCTCAAGAATTACCACTCAAACGCCTTTTGGGTGGTGGCTTTGAAAAGGTATACGACATTGGTCCACGTTTTCGCAATGAGGGAGTGGACGACGAACACTTGCCAGAACACATTGCTTTTGAGAGTTATGCTGCCTATGAAGACTATGAAGATGGCATGAACCTCTACGAAGAAATGATAAAATACGTTGCAATGCAAACTTGGGGAACTTTAAAATTCAATGTCAGCGGTCTTGAAGTGGACTTAGATTGCAAATGGCCACGCATCAAATATTCCGATCTATTAAAGGAGAAGTTCGACATAGACGTCTTTAACGTCGATCGCGAGAAAGCGCTAGCCATTCTTAAAAAGAATAACGTTACGGCAGATCCAAAGGTGAGCGACGCCAGACTACTAGACAACTTATGGAAATTGATTCGTAAAACCTCTGCTGGGCCGTATTGGCTAGTAGAGGAACCACTTAGCCTGAGCCCGCTTGCTAAAACTCTACCTGAAAATCCTCTAGTAACTCAGCGTTTTCATCCAGTGATTGCTGGCACAGAGATGGGGAATGGATACAGTGAGTTAAATGACCCGCTCGATCAGCTGGAACGATTCCAGGAGCAGCAAGCAATGCGTGATGATGGAGATGATGAGGCGCAAATGTTGGACATGGATTTTGTGGAGATGCTTGAATATGGTATGCCGCCAGCATGTGGTTGGGGTAATTCAGAGCGAAACTTTTGGCTATTAGAGGGTGTTAGTGGGCGCGAAGCGGTGCCTTTTCCAATTATTAAAGCCAAAAATGACTAAGATGACTAGCTACCTTGAAGAATGGCAAAAAGCTCAAACTGCCAATTTAGCCGCTACCAGTAGCCAAGATCATACCAAAACTTATGCTACGTTTACTTTGGAGAATGATAAACTTCTTATTTTCTCGATGCAACCAGACAAAGATTACGAGGTAAACTTCCATGCTTTTAATAGCTGGAGAATGCTTTTTATGATTAATGATGAAATTATCGGTTATGCTGAGTACGAACGGACACTGAGTGCACTTAAACCATATATTTTGGCGACAGAAAACAATAGCATCCTAGTTCAACAATTAACTAGCGAGCAGATAGAGGATATCTTCAATAAAGCTGGGGGAATCTACGAATCAGAAATCAGTTAATATAATATGATCAACTTAACTTTTTGTAGTGATTGTGCTAAACTATAATTAGTATGAGTGGGAAAATTATGATTGTAGGGACCGGCAATGTCGGATCTAGCATTGCGTTTGCATTGCTAAACCAGCGCACGCCAGTCGAAGAGATTATTCTAACAGATATTAATATTGCCGATGCTGAAGGCGAAGTAATGGACCTCAGCGATGCCCTAGCGGTAACGCCTAGTTTCTTAAAGATTCGGACGGGTAATTACACCGACGCTGGTGATTGTGACATCTGTATTATCACGGCTGGAGCAAATCAAAATCCTGGCGAATCACGAACCGATTTAGTTCAGAAGAATACTAAAATTCTACAAAGTATTGTTGGTCCAGTAATGGCTTCTGGATTTGATGGCATCTTTCTAGTCGTGAGCAATCCAGTGGATACATTGAGCTTTTTGACTTGGAATTATTCACACTTGTCTGCTGAGCGTGTGATAGGCAGTGGAACAGTGCTAGACTCGGCGCGGTTACGTTTTAGGATTGCTGAAAAGCTAGAGATAAACCCAAAATCAGTGCATGCCTATCAAATAGGTGAGCATGGCGATAGTGAGTTTACTCTTTGGTCCAGTGCATATGTAGGTGGCGAAAAAGTAACCAACTTATTACTCGACCACGATCGTGAAAAAATCGAACGCTTAGTGCGTGACCAGGCTTACGAAATCATTGAGAAGAAGGGTGCCACGCACTACGGAATTGGCGCTTGCGTCGTTCAAATTGTTAACTGCATTCTGAATGACGAAAGACGAGTTTTGCCGGTATCCAGTTTTGATGACAATGCCGGAGTGTATAATGGTTTCCCGGCAATTGTCGGACGTCAGGGAGTTATTCGTCGTCTGAAGCCAAACCTAACTGAAAAAGAGGGCATTAAATTTCAAGAATCGATCAACGCCTTACGCGAAACACTAAGGCTAGTCAAAGACGTTTAGCATCTTATCTTCAATATAATCTTAAAATATGCTAAAATATAACTAGAATAAAATAGTTAAGGGTAACCGATGTTTAAAAAAATAATTTCAGGAGCTATGATAGTTTTTGCTCTCTTTGGTATAGCCTCACCGGCTGCGGCTACTACGGGGCCTACATATTATAGCTCGACTAACAACTTTTATTTTAAGGATTTCACCGCCGACTATTTCTTGATGCGAGAAGAGGATGGAACGAGTCGTATGGTAGTTATTGAAGAACTCACTGCTGTATTTCCTAGCTCAAATCAAAACCATGGTATTACCCGTGTGATTCCTTTTACAAACAATGACGGCAAGAATCTAACTATTGATACTGGTGATACCATTTATATGGACGTCGAGCGCAACGGCAAAGAGGAGCCGGTCAGTAAAGTTGAGATTGGCGATGGCTACTATTATGTTTATATCGGTGATCCAGATTCTTATGTTCATGGCGAGCAAACCTACACTCTTACTTATGAGTTCAATAATGTGGTCTTGGATTTTGAAGATGGTTTTAAGAAATGGCAAGAATTATACTGGGATGCAAATGGTAATGATTGGCAACAGAGATTCGACAATGTTACTGCACGCGTGCATATGGGTGAAGACATTGCAGAGAAGTTTACTAGTGAGACTTCTTGCTATGTCGGGGGATATGGAGAAAGCGGCCAAGATCGCTGTACGACCAAAGAATATAATGAGGAGATCGAAGTCTCTGATGATTTTACGGTTGTGCGAAGTGTAGAGTTCTCGGCGAAACGTCTCATGCGTGGAGAAACTCTAACCTTTGTTATGGAGTTTGATGACGATACCTTTGCACCAGCACCACAGCATTTTGATTATACTATTGTCGTAAGCCTGGCTGGAATTATACTGTTGGGTGGTGGTATGATAGCATTGATTATCGTGCGACTTAAAGCTACTAGTGAAAAACGCAAGTATTATGCGGGCTTATTCGTGAAGCCGGAATATACTCCAGCGAAAGACTTGACTGTTGCTGAAATGGCCGAAAATCATATCGGACGCGGTACAAACGGTGATGCACGTGTGGCAACCTTACTAGAATTAGCAGTTAGCCATAAGATCGAAATGGTTAAAACAGAAAAAGATGGGGCGTTTGGTAAAAAGAAAACTCAATGGATGATACGCATTAAAACTGACACCTTAAACAAGCAGCAGGCAACTATCTTGAAAATCCTAGCTGGCAGCGATACCCCATTACATAAGGGTCAAGAAATATATGTCAAATCGCATACTGCCACAAGTGAGCTAGCCGAGCTGTCAACTAGATTTGGAACATCTATAAAAGCTAGCTTAGAAAAGAAGGGGTTGCTAGAAAAAAAGGAGAAGGGCTTTCATGCTCATAGTATCTTGCCATATGCCACTGCATTCTGGTTCTTTGCATGGATGTTTATTATAATTATTATACTAAATAATATGGATGAGAAGCCATATATGACTTTGGTCGGTGGTTTGCCAGCATTAATTGTTCTTATTTCAATATGGCTGGTGATTTTAATCGCCTCACTTATTGTTGCGGTGAAAACTCATCAATTCCTAACTCATACCAAAAAGGGCCTAGAATACTCACGCTATCTCGATGGTCTTAAAATGTATATGCAAATGGCCGAAGCCGATCGTATCAAAATGCTGCAAAGCGTCAAGGGTGCTGACACTACCCATCAGGGTGTGGTAAAGATCTATGAAAAGTTATTGCCGTATGCTGCAATTTTCCGGATGGAAAAAAGCTGGCTGGAAGAACTTAGCCATTATTATGAGTTTGCTGATGTTACCGCGCCAGTTTGGTATATGGGCATCGGTGCTTTCTCTGCGCGCGAATTTAGCTCAGCGATGATGGCAGCTAACAGTTCGCTTTCCAGCACAATCACTCATTCGACCATTAGCAATTCTAGTTCTGGATTCTCTGGCGGTGGTGGAGGAGGTTTCGCTGGAGGCGGAGGCGGCGGCGGAGGTGGCGGAGGCTGGTAGGACTCACTCACTGTTGCATTACAGGTGTAATTTTAAATATTATATGGTAGAATAAGGCTATGTTAGACATTAATTTTGTTCGGAAAAATCAAGAATTAGTTACGAAATCAGCTCAAGAAAAAGGTTATAAAGTTGATATTGAGCGGCTTTTAGAATTAGATGATCATCGTCGTGCGCTTTTACAACAAGTTGACGAATTGCGTCGTCAACGTAATGAAATTTCTGCTAAAATGGGTAAAGGAAAGCCAGAACCCGATACCTTAGCAGAGGCTAAGCGTATTAAGTCTGAGCTGAGCCAAATTGAACCCGAGCTTGATGATGTCGAGAAAAACTTAAGGGGCATGCTCAAACAGCTTCCAAATATTATTTTTGAGGATGTGCCTTTAGGTGGCGAAGAGGATAGTGTTGAGATTAAAACATGGGGTAACAAAAAGGTTGATGGCGTAGATCATCTTGATTATGCTCTGAGTCGTAATTGGATTGATTTTGAGCGTGGCGCTAAAGTTGCTGGTGCAAAGTTTTACTATCTAAAAGACGGATTAGCATTGCTAGAAAATGCTCTATTGCAGTTTGGCATTCAAAAAGTTCGGGAGCATGGTTTTACTTATATCACAGTTCCTGATATGGTGTCTAGCAGAATTCTTGAGGGTTGCGGTTTTAATCCACGAAGTAGCGAACAGAGTGATGAGTACTATATTGAAGGCGAGGATTTAGCTATGATTGCTACTGCAGAAATGCCTTTGACGGGTTACTATATGGACGAAATTATTGACGAAAAGGATTTACCAGTATGTTTCGCTGGCTATAGCGCATGCTTTCGTAAGGAAGCTGGAACTTATGGCAAACATACTAGAGGGCTATTCCGCGTGCATCAATTCAATAAGCTAGAAATGTACGTCTTCTGTTTGCCAGAAAAGTCCAAAGAAATGCATGAAAAAATCTTGTCGATTGAAGAGGAGATTTGGCAGGCATTGGGAGTGCCATATCGAGTTATTAACATTGCAGCAGGCGATCTAGGGGCACCTGCTGCTAAAAAATATGATTTAGAATATTGGTCGCCAGTTGATCAGAAGTATCGCGAGTTAACTAGTTGCTCAAATTGTACCGATTTCCAGGCCAATAGCTTAAACATTCGAGTGCGTCGTGAAAATGGGGAAGTAGAAGTTGCTCATACTTTGAATGGCACCGCGATCTCTTTGTCGCGAGCACTTGTAGCTATTCTAGAAAATTATGCCCAAAAAGATGGTAAGCTAAAAGTTCCTGAAGTTTTGAAGCCTTATCTTGGTGGAGCTGATGAGATTTAATGGCTGAGACGGATAATAGACCAGAGCAGCCAAAAGTACGTAAACGATTTCGATTCAAGTCAGTCGTCGCTTTAGCCAACCGCAAGCTTTCTGTGCAATTTGCAGCAATTGTCTTGGCTAGCTCGACATTAATTTCCGCACTTTTAGGTATTTTCCGTGATCGGCTTTTGAACTCTTATTATCTTGACACTTATCCAACTGGCATTGATGCATATACGGCTGCTTTTACCATACCCGACTTTTTATTCTTTATTCTTACTTCCGGAGCGTTAGCAGTTTCATTCATACCGGTTTTCAATCAGCGACTAATCGCAGGTAATAAGAAATCTGCTTGGGAGCTAAGTTCAAGCTTACTGAACCTCATGGCACTGTTGACTTTGGCGGCATCGGTTTTGATCATGTTATTTGCTGATCCGCTCGTGCGTTATGTAGTGGGACCAGGCTTGGATGAATCTGGTACAATTTTAGCTATCAATATGATGCGCGTAATTGCTATAAATCCTTTCCTTTTTTCAATCTCTACGATTCTATCTAGTATTCAGCAGGCATTAGGGCGCTTCGTATTCTACGCTTTAGCGCCGGCACTGTATAATATTGGAATATTGATAGGAATTGTTTGGTTTACTGGTGGCGTCAATATTTTTGGATGGCAATTATTCGATGGTGGCATTATGGGAGTTGCTCTGGGGGTAGTGCTTGGTGCGGTTTTGCAACTATTCGTGAGCTTAGTGGGTCTAATTGGTCTAGGTTTTGATTATGAATTCAAGATTAACTGGAAAAACCAGGGTTTTCGTTCGGTTCTAAAACTTCTCCCAGCTCGTTCTTTGGACCAAGGCGTAGATTATATTAATACTATTGTCACTACGAATCTTTCATCTAGGATGGGTGCTGGAGCGCTACGTTCGTATAATCAAGCATACAGCTTGTCACAGATGCCAGTTAGTTTAGTTGGTGTTGCCATCTCGACTGCTTTTTTTCCAAAATTAACTGAGGAACTATGTGAAGGTAAAGAAGCACAATATCGAAAAACTTTTCGCACAGCACTGAGTACTATCATCTGGATTGCAATGCCAGTGGCGATTATTGCTTTTTTCGCTCGTGGTTATGTAGTGAGTTTCATCAAAAATGGTGGCGATACGCTGATTGCTTCAATTTTGGCAACTTTGATTATCTCAATTTTTGCAAATTCGGTTTTTCATATTGCAACGCGTGGATTCTATGCACATCAAGATACACGTACTCCATTTATCGTGTCAATTTTGTCTGTTGGAATGACAATCATGCTAGCAATTATTTTTACGCTTTTAGGTTGTGGGCCAGAGGGCTTGGGCTGGGCGCAGTCGATTGGTGCCGTTGTGGAGGTGATAGTGTTGTTGGTTTTACTGCAAAGACGCAGTAACCATCAATTGCTAGATCATGGATTTTGGCGTAGCTTTCTTAAAATTGCCGCTGCAACCGCAGTCACTGGTTGTGTGGCCTACTCCATGACTAAATTTTTCCCACTGATGGCAAGCGACGATTCATTCTTTAATATCTTTCCAAAGTTTTGCTTAATCACACTTGTATCTTTGGTAGTGTATCTGATTGCAGGACGGTTTTTGAATATTGATCAGGTGCAACCAGTACTAGAAAAACTTAAACGAATTGTTACAAAAAAATCTAAGCAGTCCAAAGGTTAAATACGAAGCTGGTGGCAAAACTATAGCAGATAAATAGCTCAAACTTACGCATAATCATGCTATACTAAGAACATGGATATATTTGAAGCGCTTTTGCTCGGGTTGGTACAGGGTATTACTGAGTTTATACCGGTTTCATCATCTGGTCATCTTGAAATTGCTCGTCAGATTTTTAATTTTTCTGGCGAAAACTTCCATTTCTTTGTAGAATTTATCAATATCGGCACTTTGCTAGCATTATTATTCTATTTTCGTAAGCGTATTTGGAAAATATTGTGTGATGTTTTCAGAGAGCGTAACTATAAAATGGCAATCAATCTCATCATCACAACAATTCCAGCTGGGCTAGCAGGCTTGTTACTAAGCGATTTTATCGAAAGTAATCCATTCTTCGGTTCTATCTTTACGGTGGCTGGAGCTATGGCGATTGTTGGTATTATTATGGTCTTTATTGATAAGATTCCACACATGTCAAAGCTTGAAAATGAAAATCATCTCACACCCTTACGTGCCTTAATTATTGGCGTGATGCAAACATTTGCATTGATTCCAGGGACTTCACGCTCCGGTACGACCATCATTGCGGGACGACTGACTGGACTAGATTCGGAGTCGGCAGCAGAGTATTCTTTTCTCGCCAGCATACCGATCATGTGCGCGGTTTGTTTGAAACTCTTTTTGGACGAGCCAAGTCGCATTTATTTTGGAAAAAATCTCTGGCCTCTCTTCTTGGGTAATTTGGTAGCTTTAGTGGTCGGATGGATAGCTTTAACTTTTGTTTTGAATTATCTAAAAAAGCCCAAATCATTGCAAAGCTTTGGTAAATATCGCATTGCCATAGCATGTTTAGTGATTGGCGTCATGTTAATAATTCTTTAGTGCAGCAAGTAGTTACGAAATCAGAGAATAATTCTATTTGCGTTTTGCAACTGCCAGACGATCATTATCACGATCGAACGCATCATCAAATTTTTCGCCAAAAAGATAATCCATGATTTGCGCAAAGGTTAACATTCCGGCTAGTTTTTCGTAACGGTCAATTACCAGCATTAGTTGGCTATCGGTACGCAAAAAAGCTTTTAGGGCTTGCTCGATGGTGTAGTCGCGCCTGATATAATACACGCGGGGATCCATAATTTCTTTTGCAGTGTTAGTTTCCTTAATATCTAAACTGTTTAATAGGGCGGTTGGCAAGATTCCAATGATGTGCTGTCGACCATCCACGACGGGAAAATAAGTAAAGCCCGAGCGGTACAGACGATCCAATACTAATGGTCCCAGGGTTTCGTCTTGATCAACAAATACAATCTTGGTGGCTGGACTCATCAATTCTGATACTCTAATATCCGGTAGACTTAATATTGCCGACATAGCTTTGCGCTCATTACTAGTCAGGACGCTCATCGGCGCTTCGCGAAGTAGAGCAAATAAATCCTCTCTGGTCTTAGGTGAAGCTGGTATGAAAGTTTCGATCATGGCTGGTTGAGGTGAAACTACTGCTCTTGGTCTTGCTACCTTCTCAGCTTTTTCCTCATCACTATGCAAGGTCCTTTTTTCAGGGTGCGGCATAGGCTCTTTGGTGCGATAGGGCTCAAGCTTTGGGTCAGACCACTTAGCAAAAGCTCTCAAAAAGCTATGCCAAAGATGTTTGAGGCTCAACCAAACTACTTGTAGAAAATGTGCTATTTTATCCCAGATTTGTTTTAAGGTATGTGAGAATCCGCTCGTGTTATCCTCAGAATTGTCACGAGTGCCTTTTGTAGCTTTTGCATCCAGCTTATCCATGATATAATTGTAGCATACTCTCTAAAAATTTTTGATAACTCTTGACAGGAGGTGAAGTGGATAAGAAAACAGGAATCATTTTGGGTGTAATCGCGGCAGCCTTTTTGCTAATTATTGGTATTAGTCTTTTCTCAACTGAGCGTATTAATTATGATCAGTATGAACCAGTGGCAGTTTATGATGCCATGTATGAAAATGGCAATACTGCCGACTATATTGATGGCGACCCAGATGCGCCGATCAAAATTTACGAATACGGTGATTACCAATGTGATGCCTGTGCACCAATGAACCCATACATTAATGAACTCGTCGAAGAATACAAAGGTAAAGTTGCGGTAGTCTTCCGCACGACCATTATGTCTTATCATCAAAACGGCGTCGCAGCAGCAGCGGCAGCCAATGCGGCTTATCGGCAAGGTTTTTGGAAAGAATATAAAGATTTACTTTTCTCAAATCTGAATGAATGGTTTTATTCCAATGCTCAGGCTCGCCAGGTGCAGTTTGAAGAGTATTTCGTCAAGGCTTCTGATGGCAAAGGTGACCTAGCGAAGTTTCGTGAGGATATGAAGAGCAAAGATGTACAACGCAAAATCGATTTCGATGAAGCAATGGCGCAGAAGGTCGGTGTGAATTTTACTCCAAATATCTACGTCGAAGATAAAATGATCGATCAGCGTAATAAAACTACCGATGAGTTTCTCAAGGAGATTCGTGCTGAGATTGACAGGCGCCTCAAAGAGCTTGAAGATTCCGAAAAAGCAGAGAAGAAATAAATATTTTGAAGCCCAGAAAAGCCCCGCTTGTAGAAGTGGGGCTTTGTGTAAGCGTATGAAACTAGAATTTCGGGTCAAGCTCGATAAATTCTTGCCAAGGCGCAGGTGGGAAATTTTTTTCCCGATGTGCAACACTAGGACGTTTTGTTTTGCTACGCATCCATTCTCCTGTTTAAGTTCTGTCACGCCAAGCTAGCAGTAAAAAGAGCTAATCGACCTAACTTTTTGTGACTTATCTATAATAGCAAAGGTCGTATTATCTGGCAAGCATAAAGGGGATGCGTTTGAAACCGTAAATATTAGATTCTATGATACAATCAAAACATGGCGAAATCGCGAATACAATTTGTTTGCCAAAAATGCGGTGCGATCTATACTAAATGGACTGGTCGCTGTAATGAATGTGGCGCCTGGAACTCCTTAGTTGAAAATTTTGAAGAGAGTCAAGAGGGAAAGTCTGCTATTGACCGTGGGCAAGCTTCTGGTCGTGTTCTGAAGTACGCGAGTATCAATGAATTGGAGGCTTCTGATGACCGTGAACGCCTTAAGACCGGATTCCGCGATCTTGATGAGGCGCTCGGGGGAGGAATTTTGAAAGGATCAGTGTTATTACTAGCTGGTCAGCCTGGTATCGGCAAATCGACGCTACTCATGCAAGTTTGCGCTACGATTGCCAATCTTGGTAAGAATGTCTTATATATATCTGGTGAGGAATCGGCTGGACAGGTTAAACTGCGTGCAATAAGGTTAGGTGCAGCCTCGGACTCGCTAAAGTTTGCCAGTAGCAATTCCGCAAACGACATTGCTAGGACTATATCTGATGGGGAATTTGACCTCGTTATAGTCGACTCGATCCAGACTCTTACACTAGCGGAAATCACCTCGGCACCTGGCGGTGTGTCACAGGTAACTAACTGCGGTAATCTACTGATCCGTTCGGCAAAGGTTTCCGATACCGCTGTAGTAATCGTTGGGCATGTTACCAAAGATGGCACACTGGCTGGTCCAAAAGTCCTTGAGCATCTTGTTGATGTAGTACTTAACTTTGAGGGGGATCGTTATGGCGGGTTCAAGATTGTCCGCGCTATCAAAAACCGCTTTGGTTCTACCAGCGAAGCTGCGATCTTTAGTATGAACGAAAAAGGGCTCGCCGAAGTTCAGAATCCCTCTGCCGCGCTCCTCTCCGAGCGTCAAAACACCGATGGCTCAATTATTTTAGCGACATTGGAGGGTACTAGACCGATTTTAGTTGAAATTCAGGCTTTGGTTACTCCCACAACTTTTGGCAATCCGCGTAGGACCAGCTCTGGATTCGATATGAATCGACTCTCGTTGCTCATTGCCGTCGTGGAGCGACGCACTAAATTGCGTCTAAGCGACAAAGATATCTATATTAACGTAGTTGGTGGACTAAAAATTCAAGATGCGGCAGCAGATCTAGCGATTTGCCTAGCAATTGCCTCCGCGGTAGCTGGGCGCAAGCTTTCTGAAGATTTTGTAGTGTTTGGCGAAGTAGGCTTAGGAGGGGAAATCCGCTCTGCTTTTCGTCCGGATCAGCGCATCTCTGAAGCCAAAAAGCTTGGTTTTACTAATGCAATTGCCCCAGCAACAATAAAAGACCCTTTCGTAATACCTGTGAGAGATTTACGCACTACCCTAATTGACTATGTTAACGAGTAAAAAGAAAGTAACCTATCTCTTCATTATAGCACAGATTGACGAAAAAGTCAATGTTTTGAACAGAATTTGTGCTAAGAGTGTTGTAAAATTTACAATGTGTGAGTTTTTCACTGATTATAGCAACAAGTTGCCTACCAAATTGAGGTTAAAATGAGAATTTTGGGTATTGACCCTGGTACAGGAATTTGTGGTTTCGGGGTAATTGACGGAACGATAGCTTTGGATTATGGTGTCATCTCTACGCCGCCACACACACCACTAGAAGTTCGTTTGGAAGATATTTATAATTCATTGCACGAGATTATTAAGCAAGATCGTCCCGAGGTGATGGCAATCGAGAAGTTGTTCTTCAAGCAGAATATCACGACTGGTATTTCTGTGGCAGAAGCACGCGGAGTTTGTCTATTGGTGGCCAAGCAGTGCAATTTGCCAATTTACGAGTATACTCCTAACCAAATCAAGAATGCAATTTGTGGCTATGGCATGGCCCATAAACCCCAGATTCAAGAAATGGTGCGCGTACACCTAAAACTAGCAAACACACCAAAGCCCGATGATGCTGCTGATGCCTTAGCGGTGGCAATTGTACATTCTTTCGCCATGAGAACCAGCTAGCAGGCATGATTCGTTTGGCGTGCTTTCTGTACCCATGTTACGACAGCGCTAAACGATCTATATTTGCACGGTGGCCCAAGTTGTGCTAAAATTAAGTAAAATAAGGAGGCACTATTATGATTAAAAATATTCTAAGCGCAGGCATTGTTGCTTTGACATTTGGCTTAGTTCTAGGAGGTTCGAACTTAGCTTTTGCCGAGGAAGTCGATTGCGAAACTAACCCAGGCGAAGAGTGTATTATGCCTCTGACCGGCGAGGGAAATATTAGTGGGGAATTAGCTGAGCCAAATGAAGAAACCCCTACCGATCCAGATACTGACACTCCTACTCAGAGCACGGAAGAAAAACGCGATGACGAAACCGAAAATACCGATGAGAACGCAGAAGAAAGCGAGCCTGAAGAATGGCCAATGTATCTTGCCTTGGGGGCCCTAGGCGCCGCTATCTTGGTATTCATTATTCTAAACTTGTTCGGCGGAAAGAAAAAGTAGTCTGTGATTGCACACATAGCCGGTATCATTACCGAAAAATTCCAAAACTCTGTGATCGTCGATGTCAATGGGGTTGGCTATGAACTAACCATTAGCACTCCAGATGTAGGAATTGTCAATTTAGACGAAAAAATCAAGTTCTATACCTACCATGCCATCCGAGAGAATGCCGAAGAATTATATGGCTTCTCCAGCCTGGCAGCCAAAAAGCTCTTTGAAATGCTTATTTCCGTCAATGGCGTCGGCCCAAAAGCCGCTATGGCGATTTTGAGCCTAGGTAATCCCGAGGACGTCCGTAATGCTATCGCTAATGATGATGTTGCATTTATATCAAAAGCCAGCGGTGTTGGCAAAAAGTCTGCTGAGAGGGTAATCGTAGACTTGCGTGATAAGGTGGGTCTGCCCTCTCACTATGGTCGTAGTCCTGAGGCGATTGTTATTAACGCAAAACGACCGGAAGATGAAGCTTTGGATGCCCTGATTGCTCTAGGATTCCCGTTGAAGGAGGCCACGACTGCTCTCGCTGACGTCGATTCGACCTTGCCAGTAGAAGAGCGCGTACGTCTAGCCCTCAAACAGAAGTAGTATGGATAGGCTAAGTGGTATATATCTCTCGTATCTATCGTTTTCCCAAGTTGGCCAAAATACACTTAAATACCTCTTCTCAAATCGTAAAAAGTATGCTAAAATAGTAGAAGTTGTAATATAAAGGTTAAATTATGAGTTTTACAGATTTGAAAAAAATTGGTGATAGCCAGAAAAAATCTGCCGTTGTCGACGTGCGTTCTGGTGACACTGTACGCGTTACCCAAAAGATTAAAGAAGGTGAAAAATTCCGCTCTCAGGTTTTTGAGGGCGTCGTCATCCGTACTGATCGTAAGAATTCTCACACTGCTCGCATCACTGTTCGCAAAGTTGCTTCTGGTGTTGGTGTAGAGAAATCTTTCTTGATCCATAGCCCACTTGTAGAAAGTATCGAGATTGTACACCGCGCTAAGGTTCGTCGTAAGAATCTATCATTCTTGCGTGAGCGCTCCGGCAAGTCAGCTCGCTTGACCAATAAAGCCTTTGATCGCACCAGTGTTAATACACTTCCAGTTGCCGAAGAGAAAAAGGTTGAAGAAGCAGCTCCAGAAGCGGTTGTAGCCGAGGAAGCTAAAGCTGAGTAAAGTCAAAACCATATTAGGTATAGATGAAGTAGGACGCGGCCCCTGGGCGGGGCCGCTTGTCATAGGTGCGGTCATTTTGGGTGGCGATCGTCCTGAATGGAGTAAGCTCACTGATTCTAAAAAATTAACAGCCCAAAAACGGGCACAACTCAATCAGATTATCCTAGAACATGCTGTGGCTACTGGTCTTGGTTGGGTAGAGGCCTCTGAAATTGATAGATATGGCCTCAGTAACTCCTTAAAACTTGCTACACGGCGAGCAGTTAAGGAAGTTCTAGCTACCTGCGTACCCTTTGATGAAATTATAATTGATGGTACAGTCAACTTCCTGAAAGACACTCCTCTCTCTGATCGTGTGACAGTCTTAAAAAAGGCCGATTTCTTAGTAAAAGAAGTTTCTGCAGCTTCGATTATCGCTAAAGTCGCTCGCGATACTCATATGGTGCAAATTTCTCATCAGTATCCTGAGTATGGTTTTGAGAAACATGTTGGCTATGGCACCGCCACGCATCGTCAAGCATTGCAACTCTATGGAGTATGTGCCGAGCATCGCCGTAGTTTTCGCCCTATTCGTGAGCTAATTGGTGCCAAACAAGATCCATCTTGTACTTTACCACCATCGTGTATTTTATCGCCTGATAACCCCCAAGCAACTCCCTCGGCTGTATCGCGTGGTCATCTTGGCGAAACGATGATTGCAAATTATTTGCAACAACAAGGACATCGAATCATTGCGCGCAATCATAGAACCAAGTCCTACGAAATTGACATTATATCTCTTCTGCATGACAAAATATACTTCACGGAAGTAAAATATCGTCAAAATAGTGATCATGGTACAGCTCTAGAGCAAATTAATAGCCTCAAACACAAGCAGATCAAATACGCGGCTGAGAGCTTTTTATCTCAAAATCCCCAATTCCAAAAATACCAACCCACTCTAGCTGCAGGCATTGTGACGGGCGAGGAATACGATCAGATCGATTGGCTCGTGCTGAGCGAATAAACCCTAATTAATTAAAATACAGTAGACATTTTGTCATATTTTTGCTATAATATAAACAAATTGGTGGGCGATGGAGAATTATGTCACCACTATTACACAATAAAATGCTTAAGTATATCAATCGCGAACAGATACATTCAATTACAATTGACGTCTTTGACACTCTGCTGCTGAACGATTATTGGCCATCAGATTTGCGCTACCATGACCTAGCTCGCAAATGGCTTACCACCTTGCATGATGTGATTTCACCAAAGATTACCACCTATGAGATTACTACTTGGCGAGATTATGCTAAGCGAGATCTTACTGAGAAGCACCAGCCGCTACGCCTTGACTTATGGATTGATACTTTTGTTAATTTATTATGTGTTAAGTATGATATTAAATTACAGGATGAACAGCATTTACAGCTTCTGGCAACCTTAATTAGCACTGAGATAACTTTCACACTCGAGAATGTTAAGCCAAATCACGCCCTAATTAGTCAACTACAAAAGGTAAGGGTAGCTTATCCAGATATTAAGATTTATTTTGTATCTGATACGCACTTTAGTACCCTACAAATCGAAATGATGCTTGATATTCTCAATATTAGATGCTTCGATGGCGGAGTTACGTCAAGCGATTTGGATTCCCCTTTGGAGAATGGAGACTTTTATGAACAATTAGGTTCAGAGTTATCATCACAATTTAAAATTTCTCAGAATCTTCACATTGGCGATCATCGTATTCCAGATTATCTTACTCCAATTCTGCATGATGGGTACGCGATCCACTACCGCCCCGTAAGAGCACGTGGCTTACGCACTATGATCGGCAAAATCGCCTTTAAGACTATTCAAATTTTAGCCGTGAAACGTGAAATTGATAATTTTTACTATAAGTTTCCTTATCATGCTAGTCCGAGTAATCTATGGGAGCAATACGGCGTTCTGCTAGCGCAAGCGGATGCGATCTATGCCAACAAACTTGACCAAGAAGCACGTCAGCACTTGCATTCCCAATATCTACTTGTTGGTAATGAAAGTTTTAGATTAGCTGAGCAAAACTTAGCACTTTTTGACAATGAGAATCTGAAGTTAGCAGGAATTATGAACGAAACTACGATGATTGAGGCGTTTTTATGGCTGCTAGCAACTTATCGTAGCCCACGTTGGAATGCTGGCAAACTAGCAAAAATCTTGCTGGCAAAGTATGCCCCTACGAACCGCGCCGAAATCTATAATTTCTGCTTTGCACCAGATTATGCTGTTAGCGAATTGGCGATTACATCCCGTGATGAAGATGAATTCTGGGAGGGGTTAATCGAGGAAATTGCCAGCGCCGACCGCCACTATACCGAGCATCTACGAGAATCCTATAACGAGATGTCACAATTCTTACCACAAAATCAACAGGATCTTTATTGTATAACCTTTAAATCGGACGGCATAGTAGACATTTTCCGCGAATTTGCCCGCCTGCATGGCGTCAGCAATGACATTTACGAATGGAATATCAACGCTGATCTTCAGTTAAGTCGCCAAGAGCGACAATTATCAGCCAAGATTAACCCACGTCGGCAAAAATTAATTGATCAAGGTCGCCGTAAAGGCGTTCGTGAACTCGCTAACACTGAACTCGCACCTGACCACTATCTCCAAACCATCATCACCAATCAGATCAAGCGGCTCAGTAAACAACTTGGTTAAGCAAGGATGGGAGCTGTCAAGGCCTTCCTCGTAACGCATTTTACTGAAAACATTTGACAATAAATAAGCGTATGCTTGGTAAGCATATTACCTACTACCACCGTGTTGAATCGGTTTCCATTCTACATTATGGGTCAAAAGAGCTTTCAAGGCGCAGGGAATGTAACTCAATAGGTAGATCGGGTTATACAAAATTGCTTGCCATTTGATTTTGGGTGTAAAGTGCATCGTTTCTTTTCTAATCATAACAATAGTAATTATCATGAGTACAATATATATCAGAACTAACAATAAAATGAGAGAAACAATGATAAAAGTAAGATTATGATCTAGGAATAGACCGAGAATATCATTAAATAGCAGGCATACTACACCAACCAAAGCCCAGATTACAGGCTTTACTCCCGTATATTCCTTGATTAAGCTACCTTGGTTGCTTTCCACGGGACGCTTACGCATCTTTGGTAAATAGATTTTTCGCGATGAGAAGTAGCCTTTAATCCAACGGACCCTTTGCGCTACAGTTTGAGCATATTGAGTTGGTTGTTCGTCATAAAATACAGCCTTCTCATTATAAAACGTTGAGATATTGTCTAAAATCGCATAGAGTGACATCTCATAATCTTCAGTCAAGCTATGGAATGGCCAACCCTGCCATTTTTCCACCAGTTCACCATCAATATAACAACCCGTGCCCGAAAAAATAATATTTGCACCGTGACGAATTCGATTTTTATTCCCAAGCGTATTAATCATAGTAAAAGTTAGTGCTGAAACCGCTGTGATAACATTGTAGTTATTGTTCTTTGCATTACGATAACCCGTAGCTAGCTGATAGCCAATAGCGTAAGTTTTTAACATTTCTTCAAGATAAGTTGGCGCAAGGCGATTATCTGCATCAAAAATAAAATACAAATCATAATGATGTTTTGGTAAAATCTGTTTGATTGCTTCATCCAAAGCGTAGCCCTTACGCTGTAGCTCGGGATGGTCGCGCAGTATCACACTACAACCATAATTTTGACAAATTTTAACGGTAGGATCATCTAAGCTTTCCACGATGACATAGACATCCTTCATATTCATCGCAGCGGTTTGACGCAAGATACTTCTTAGTAACCCCTCAATCACTGCACTTTCAAAACGTGCAGGAACCAACATAGCAATTCTCGGCTTACGGCTACGCTTATTCAGTTTTAGCTGATTTTTCTTAAGTGCAAGATTTGCATAAATTCCTAGCACCGCGGCATAGAAAAGACAAATTAGTCCGATGACGCCAAGGATCATTTGTCCTCCGAACGCACCATATTAGGAAAATACTTCCGCAAATATTCGTCATGATAATATCTATCATAAAATTCTCCGATTGGCGTAATTGGTGGAATATTGTGATGCCGTAAATTCTGCCGAATAATAGCTGACCAAGAAATTAAGCAATTAAAAATCATAAATACCAGCAAAGACCAGAATAAAGGATTTCCGACGCGCGGAGGTATTCTTTCAATCAAGTCTGAGCAAGCTGGATAGATGAACTTCACCAATAGTAAACCTAAAACTCCCCAAAACGCCATAATCGGTATAGTCGTACGACCATAAATATCCAAGAGTTGCCCACTATAATCCCAGGACGTAGTGCCGGTGAAAGTTTCTTGCAAAAAGCTTAACATAAATTCAACAACACCACCGAGCAAAGCCGAATAGATGAAAGTTTGCCAATTAGTATATTTCTTTCTTAGTAAAAACCAACACATTGCTGCCGCCCCAAAGCCATAAATCACATTAAACGGGCCGTAAATAACACCTCGATGCAACATCCAAACTCCCGTACCAGTTGCAAAATAAGTTTGTAAGTAGATCAGAATATCTTCGTAAATCGTACCAAAAACTGATCCGATTAAAAAGATAAAGAATAGCTTCTTGAAACTCAGACCAGCGGCAAACTTCGTATCATCACCATTCATCGTGACAGTTGCGCGAGAAGCGTCCGTATGCTTAGTATTCTGTCTCTTGATGTTGTCACGTTTATTCTTTCGCGACGACTGGTTAAGCTTTGAAGTAGTTTTGCTGGATTTTGTCTTTGAAGTCATATACCCACCTAACTATGATTATTTCGACACATTAAAGCGAAATTCGACCACGTCACCATCTTGCATGATATAAGTCTTACCCTCAGTACGTAGTTTGCCTGCAGACTTTACCGCTTGCTCGCTGCCTAGTTCGGCTAAGTCGCTATATTTCATGACTTCTGCCGCAATAAATCCACGTTCGAAATCGGTATGAATCACACCTGCTGCTTGCGGCGCAGTAGCACCCTGCTTGATCGTCCACGCGCGCACTTCTTTTTTACCAGCAGTCAAAAAGCTTTGCAGCCCCAAAGTTTTATAAGCGGCCTTGATTAGCTCGCCTAGCGCATCTTCTTCAACTCCATATTCTTGCAAAAAAGCCTTACGCTCCTCGGCTGTCATTCCAGACATTTCCGATTCTAACTTTGCGTTCACGAAAACCGCCTGGCTTGGAGCGACCATCTCCGACAATTGCTCTCGCAAGCCTTGATCCGACAACTCGTCCTCGTCGACATTAAACATATAAATCACGGGCTTTTCCGTCAGATAGGGAATCGCCGTGCTTGGATCATCCTTAAGATTATTCTTCTTACGTTTAGCCTCGGCCTTTTCTCGCGTTTCCAAGTCGGCTAACTCAAGCTCCGTCTGGATAACATCAATATCATGTTTTGGATCTTTAGATCCCTCAGCACGAATCACATCGGTATCCTTAAAAACTCGCACCACATGGCAAATAACTTGACACTCGCGAATGTGCGCTAAGAATTTGTTGCCTAGACCCTCCCCCCTAGAAGCACCCTCTACCAAACCAGCCACATCCACAAATTCTACGGTCGCTGGAATTACTTTTTCCGTATCATACATCTTTGCCAAAACTTCTAAACGCGCATCAGGAACCGGCACTATACCTACATTTGGCTCAATCGTAGCAAAAGGATAATTTGCTGCTAAAGCACCAGCATTCGTCAAAGCGTTAAAAAGTGTTGATTTTCCAACGTTCGGTAAGCCGACAATTGCAATTTTCAAGTTCATAGTATATATTATAGCATGCGTTCTTAAATACACAAAGTGCCAAAGATACGTCAAAGCTTTTTAGCGAAACTCTATTTTAGATGTTGCTGAGATCGTATGCATTGCACATGATAAAACCGCCCCTTGCGGGGCGGCAGGTTGCCTAAACGTCATAAACATCCGTAACATGTATCTCGTGTGGATGATGTTCACTGAAGTAAAAATCTCTTTTTAGGTGTAGTTGTGGATGGCTGGTTTTCACCGAGGTGTCCTTACCATAGTTTGCATTCTCCAGCTCAAGCTCATATGCGGATTGCGCAGAATTGTCGCTGTTGGGCGTTTCGAGAAGCAAGCGTAGCATCCGAATACGACTCCCGTCTAAATCCAAGTCTATGCTAGCCTCATCAGAAGCTACCACAGAGTAATAACGTAGATATAAACGAGCCGGATAAACACTGACGGATATTAATCTCCACTGATCAATCTTTCCGTCCAGGATATCATGAAAGTCCCGACAAAACTCTTGTTCAAACCCCTCAGGCACATAACCCGGTTCGGCCGCCTCATAATAAGTAGCGGTTCCGCTAGCAGAGTCGCACACCAGTACTCTCATCATCATAGCAGGACAGCTAGCGATAGCCTTAGGCGTAACTAAATCACGCGCAGAAATGATGAATGCATCCTCATCATCATCCAGATGTAAGACGTGTCTCATTTTATACATTATTATACCCCCTTAAGCATTATTGCACTGTCGCCGGTTTTCTAAATGAAACCAGCGAGTAATGCAATAATTAGGGAAATAGGCGCTTTAGGCATAAGGTACTTAAAAATAGCGAAGTATTTTATACTGCTAATTGTAACATATTGGCAATGAGTCGTCAAGAGATACGTATCCTATCACACCCTTTGCGACAAAGTAAGCTTACGAATGATGTATGGGAAAAGCTGCGGCGAGGCCGCAGCTTTTTGCTATGTTTTGTGGTTTGATAGGTTGGAAATATGGGCCTAGCGGGAGATACCATAGGCAAATAGGGTTCAACGATATTCCGTTACACGGACGTATTTCCAGTCCTCGTCTGGTCCGCTTGGCTCATTATAGAGCGGCGTGAAGAGAAGTTTGCGTTTACCGTAGGCGTCTTGCTCTATGACTTCCAGTTCTCGCCGCTTCTCGGTATCATGAACATCAGTCGACATCTTCACTAAATAGGCATCGACACCACTGCCGTCAGCCCGATCAACCTCGAACATAATCCTGAGCATAGGCGTCCATTTTACATAGAGTTCTTCAATCTGGCCAGTTTCCCGATCGAAGAATGCCATCGTAACACCGTCGCTATTAATGCGAACAACACCCAACACCCAGTCGGGGAACTCACCGTCTAGAATCCGAGCGTAGTTTGCCGCAAAGATATTGTGTCGAATCCGCTCGTCTTCAAGATCGTCATCATTCTCGGACTCAAAAGTGTCTCCATAGAACTCATTGACCTCAACACAACTAGCAATATCAGCTACAATCCTCCCGCATACAGGCACATTTTTAACCCGAATGGACGGACGCTGTAGATTGTCCTCTTGAGGCATTGAGTTCCAAGTAGTTTCGGCATTACAGATGAGATAGCCTTCGTCTCCGGCCTCTAATTCTAGCCGGTATCGCATAGACCTCATTTTTACCCTCCTTATTTCAATAATTGTGTTATCGCTAGTCCTCAATAGGGTAGAGAACCCGCGAATCACACAATCATTGGCGATAATAAGAAAAGATAAAAAACCACAAATTAATAAAGTGCATAGAATAGCTAGTCTACAATATCCATTATAGCACACATACATGTTTTTGTCAATAGTTTTTATGGTTTGTGCCTTTTATAACACCACTCAAAAGTAGAGAAGTTTGGAAAAAGCTGCGGCGAGGCCGCAGCTGTTAGCTTTTGCTTATATATCAGCGTATTCGGTCACTTCGATATAGATTTCGTTTCTGGTACCAGGCTTGCGGAAGAACTCAATTTCCCGCCGAACATTGTTGATATTTTCGGTGACAGTTGTGCGAGCATCTGCCTTTTCAGTCTTGACCCCCTCAATTCTAACATCATAGATGGCACAAGGCCTGTCATCGGCATAAGGCACCTCGAAACGAAGGTCAAAACCATATTCATCGGCTTCCAGAGAGAAGAAGCTGGTATTATCGGTCTTGGTGTTGTAGAGGTCGACGTAAACCTCGCCAACTGTTACCTGAAATCCAGTGATAATCCACTCCGGACTTTTGCCGAGCAGGATACTAGCGTATTTTTCAAGATGCTCTTCCTTCGTGCCCTCATTGAGGTTGTAGTTAAATCGAAGGCTCTCAACCAGGTCATTAAAGCAGTTGCATGGCGCGTCCCACTCTATAAGCCTACGCATCCGGATGGGCGGACATTCTCGTTCGCGCCCTTCCTCGTAGTGCTTGTTTCCGCTGGTAACCCAGTAACCGCGCCCAAACAAATCCTGCCGGTATTCCAACAGTCTCATGACAATCCCCCTTCATGTGTTTTGATTATTGCTTTATCGCCCGTCCTCGGAGAGAACAGGTGAGATTAGCAATAATCTGAGGGGGCCGCTGATAGAAGCTATCAATGTGTTTAGGAGTTAATCTACGCCAACCATTGTAGCACACATTATCAAAAATGTCAAGTGCTAGCGCGTATTAGGTTTAGTGTAACTATACAGAACAACATGCAAAAGATACGTCAAAGCTTTTGCAGTGCCACGCGCCTTATTACAACCCCACGACCAACAAAGTGGAGTGGGTGGAGCGAGAAACGTTCGGGAGGCCGATTTTCCATCGTTGCGGCGTAGAAAAATGGCAAAAGCTAGCAAACAACTAGTGAACAAAACCAAAATGAGATAAGACTACTAATTATCAAGCACAGCCAAAAGTCTAAACCTCCGAAGATGGTAGCAATGATATAAATCAATACGGAGAGTATCGCTGTCAGAAATGCCCAAAACACCAACAAGCCTATACTAAGAGACGCCCGTTGCGTGCGTGTTGGCGCAGATTTTTGTTGTGGTTGACGTGAGCGTTCAGCGCTCGTCTTGCCCATCTCGTAATACCACCAAGGACTGAAAGGACTACCACTCATCGTTGTCGTCCATTTCATCCAAAGTGTCGCCGAGCACATCTTCCATCTCGGTAATTCCAAATCTAGTACTACTCAGAACTTCATCCTCGTCGATATTATCACAGCCGAACATGCCCATTGCATCACCTAGCACATCTTCAATTTCGGTAAAGTCAGAATCTTGTATGTCAGTATACCTGCTCATTTCAGTCCTCTTTTCTTTAAAAAATATTTGTATTTGCTATATTCCTTGTCTGAACATTTTTTGCGAATAAATTCTCAATTTTCTTAAGATATGGCTCCGTTAAGCCTAATATTTCTTGCTGTATTTTCTGATATGTTTGTAAAAATGCGATTTTATCCATTCTAATTCATCTCTTTTATCTTTTTGCTATAAAGTAAAATCTTCTCGGGATAAATTATACTTCTTATAAAGTTGCTTGTCAATTTCCAAGCGATTGCCGACAGCATATAGCGCAACAATAAGCCACGGTGATAATAATAGAAAAACATCCGAATATAAAAAGACGCTAATATATCCAGCAGCATTAGAACACTGATAATTATCTAAAGTGCAGCCAGTTTCTATATCTGCATTATATCAAAAAATATCTCCTGCAACATACTACAAAAGATATTTTACATAGTATCAAATTCATGGTGGAGTGCACGAGACTCAAACTCGTGACCTCTTCGCTGCCAGCGAAGCGCTCTAATCAACTGAGCTAGCACCCCAATGCTCCAATTATACTATATTGAGCATATTCGGGCAATGATTTTTACAAAGTTTTTACTGGCTTCTACACTATATCTGTTATAATAACAGATATACAACCTAGTAAAGGACTCCCATGGCCTTCGATTTCAAGAAAGAATATAAAGCATTTTATTTGCCAAAAGCCAAACCGTCTATCATAACAGTTCCCAAGATGAATTATATTGCTGTACGTGGACACGGCGACCCGAACGCAGAGGCTGGCGAATACAAACAAAGTATCGGGCTGCTTTATGCGATTGCTTTTACAATCAAGATGAGCAAGAAAGGTACTCATAAGCTTAAAGGGTATTTTGATTTTGTAGTACCGCCACTCGAAGGCTTTTGGTGGCAAAACGGTCGAAATGAAAGCATCGATTATCGTGACAAATCAAGTTTGAACTTTATCTCAACCATTAGGCTGCCGGAGTTTGTGACAAAAGAAGAATTTGATTGGGCAATCTCTGAAGCGACCAGTAAGAAAAAGCGCGATTTCTCAAAAGTTGAGTACTTTACTTATGATGAGGGCGAATGCGTTCAGTGTATGCATGTTGGCCCTTACGATGATGAGCCAGTTACTGTTAGCTCAATGCACAGCTACATGGATGCACATGGCTATCAGCTAGATCTACAAAACCCACGTTATCATCATGAAATCTATCTGAATGACCCCCGAAAGTGCAAACCAGAAAACCTCAAAACTGTCATTCGCCATCCAATTAAAAAGTTACCTTAAGGCTTACTAAATTTGTAAGATTAGGTAGGCAATAAATGGGCTTACAAATATCGTCAAATAAATTAGCGTAATCCAAGGTTGATAATCTACATAGAATTCCTTAAATGTCAGTGACCATGGATGCTTTATGATGACCCAGCCAACTAAATCCACGACGAGAGTAATACTAAGCCAAACTGCCGCCGTCAAAGCTACTTCATTCAACGTAATACTCGCTAAACTATTTAAGTATAGCCATGCAAAAATTGGAAAGATAATTATATTATACAGTGGATGCCACGGTTTGGTCTTTTCATACCCTTCACCCATACCAGGGCCGTCTTTCATAGACTTCATATGTAAAACTGTAATATTAAATATCGTATGCAACACACCAATTAGCGTTACTATAGCGTACGCCAACCAGTAGCACAGCATCGAAATGCCAAAATTCGGTAGCATTTTATCTCCTTAGACAATGGTTGCGCCATCAACAGATACAATCGAACCGCTGACATAGCTCGCCAAGTCGCTAGCTAAGAACAAGAATACATTTGCCACTTCTTGAGGCTCACCGACGCGTCCTAGCGGGATTCCAGCCGAAACCTTTGCTACCATCTCATCTGGCAAAGCCGCTACCATATCGGTACGAGTGACGCCAGGAGCAACTGCATTGACGCGGATCTGATCTTTGCCCAATTCGCGCGCTAAAGATTTGGTTAGACCATTGACGGCGCTTTTACTAGCCGGATAACCACAACCACTAGCTTGACCATAGATACTTACCATTGAGCTAGTGTTAATAATGCATCCTCCGCCGTTATCACGCATAAACGGCGCGACAGCTTTTGAGCAATTGAATAACGCTTTAACATTCAGCTCCATAATCTTATCAAAATCTGCTTCAATATAATCATAAATTGATTCGCGGGCAGAAATTCCAGCATTATTCACTAGAATATCAATCCTCTGAAATTTATCAATAATATTCCCAACGGTTTGCTCGACTGATTGTAAGTCACCAAGATCCGGAGCCATACCAAAAACTTCCCACTCTGCGTTCTCAGCTTTCAACTCCGCCACTGCCTTATCAGCAGTTTCTTGTCGTGAACCAAAAAGAATAACTTTTGCACCCTGCTCGAGGTATAAACGTACGATCGCCAGTCCGATCCCACGAGTGCCACCAGTGACTACTGCCACTTTGTTTTTCAACAAATCTTTAATCATTTTCCTCCTTACTCTTTTCATTATAACATTAAGTTTAACTTTCTTAGTGTAAGTTATGGTAAGATAAAGTTATGAAATCGGCACAAAAGCTTCTTCAATATCGTTGGCGTCGAATAGTGGCGATTATAGCCGCTAGTGCTGGTGCCGTAGGACTCATTATTACTAATCCCAGTAGTTATGAGCCAGTTGCCAATACCTCCACTCGCCAAGCCCAAGCTGAAGAACTTGAGAATCGCACGGAAGATCAGCTTTTAGCGCAAGATCTCCTCGAAAAGTTACCAATCAAAGGTCGTGCGCCAAAAACTGGTTACGAGCGTACCGAGTTTTACAAAAATTGGCCCGAGATAGATGGTTGCAATTTGCGCCAACGTATTATTAAGCGTGAACTACAAGCTACAGCCAAGCTAGCCGACGACCAGTGTACAGTCACTGGTGGGGAATTTGATGAACCTTATACTGGACAGCATCTAATTTTCTATCAAAAGTCCGACCTATCAAAGGGTTTACAAATTGATCATGTGGTGGCACTTTCTGATGCTTGGCAAAAAGGTGCACAAAGCTTGTCCGCCGAAACCCGCTTTGCCTTAGCCACTGATCCGCTCAATCTGCTAGCAGTTGATTCTAGCGCCAACCAACAAAAATCTGATGGTGATGCAGCAACTTGGCTACCGAAGAATAAAGTTTTTCGCTGTCAATATATAGCGCGTCAAATCTCCGTCAAGCATAAATATAATCTCTGGGTAACTCAAGCTGAACATGATGCTATGTCCAGAGTCTTGCAAACCTGCCCTAATGAGCCAGCAGTCGGTATTCGAGAATGACCAAGATTAATCGAAGCAATCAAATCCATAATCTGCAAATAAGTCAGGTATTCTACTTATATAATTCCTGAATCTTTTGGTAAATCTCTTGATGAATACTTTCAATGTTACGCATCCTCTTGCCATCTTTGGTGCCACAGTTGATCATAGTCCATCCCAAATGCTGCGCTACAAACATCGCATTATCGTAAACTTCCTTCATATATTCCAGATCTCGTTCATGAATATCGTGCTGTACACCAGGATTGCCCGTACGTTTGGCGCGCATCTTATTTACTAATTCTAAAGGCGCATGCAGAAAGATCACCACATCCGGCTGTTGGATGCCGAGCTTATTATATTCAAAGTCAATCACATAGTCGATAAAATCTTTTTTCTCTTGCTTCGTCTTAAATCCCGCCGACTGATAAATCAGACTTGATGTCGTATAACGGTCAAGTAGAATCGTGCGTCCTTTGCTATAGACTTCCTTAAGCTTCATACGCCACGTGATAGCACGATCGTGTGCATAAAGGCTATTAATAAAATATGGTGACAATTCTTCAATAGCACCATATTCACCCGCTAGGTATTTTTCAACCGGTTTACCCTGATAAGAATAGTAGGTAGGAAAATGATGGCTAGCAATTTTAATCCCATCAGCTTCCAAATGTTCGCGTAGGCGATCCACTTGCGTTGTTTTTCCGATCCCATCTGAAGCCCCCTCTACTACAATCAGTCTACCTAATTTCATCACTTTTACCTCTTACTTAGCTACATTATAGCACAGTACTAGGCATTTTAACCATCTATGCCACCAGTAAATGATTCATATAATCTTTGGCGCAAGCTCTCAAGCTCCAAGGTTTCATTAGCCGACAAGTGAATCGAAATATGTCGATTAGTTCTTAAAGCCCCCAAGCTTGACAAAGCATATAATTCTGGATTCGCACCCAGCTCATTGAGGGCAGTTAGCTCAGTATCGGCTTGATAGATATAATTGAGCATCTTGCCGTCATAATAACCACGAATAGCCTTGCCATGAGGTAACTGATCTACCATAACCATCGTTTCTAGAGCTGACATCAAGATAAAATCACGCGTCGACGTTATCATGCTCATGTCCAAATTATAAAATGCGCTAAGATGTAAACTATGGTCATGGTGCTCACGCCAAAATTCCATAATCTGTGGAGCTAAATTGTCAACCAGTTCCTGTTCAGAACTCGCACTCATCATCAAAGCTAACTCGTCCTCACTAAGCGCCTCTGGCATGCTACGATATAAATAAACCGACATTGGAAAAGCTGCGCTAACAGCACCATTCTTCGTAGTACCAAGATATGTTGCCACACCACGGACGGACGTACTATCTTGACGTGCCGAATCCGCCACCGAATACACCTCGCCACTCTGCTCACATTCAAATAATCCACTTTGACGATTTTCACTCAGATAGACGACTTTATATTTACCTGAGCATAATGTAAAAGTCAAATTCGACAACATTACTGGCACATCCGCCACCTGTGCCGCTGTTTGCTCAGCGGCAAGTTGATTTAACTCTGCCATATCGGCTTGAATCGGATTTTGTACTAGATAGCCGATCGAAAGCCCCGCCTCTACGATTGCCAATATACCCAATGCACAGAATAGCACCTTTATGCAAGTCCCGCTCTGCTCTCGCTCAGTGTATTGCCGAGCCACAAATAGTGCGACCAGGAAGAATAGCACTACTACTGTCAGCAAAGCTAATGTCAACTGGTGTGGCTGAATGACATGAATGCATCCAAAGTACCATATCAATGCCACTTCGGCCAAGCTTCCAGCCACCAAAGTTGCTACCAAGCGAGCAATTTTTGGTTCACTACGCCACGCCATCACTAGCGTAACTAAGCTCATAATCGCAACAATAATTACTCCAAACAGTACATAATATACCGCCAAAGGAAAATAAGTCGCCGTCGCCCAAGTGTAATCCGACCTCGTAGCCGCCAAAATCAGTTGCATCGGCCCCACAACGAATCCCAAGACCAAGCTTAGAATAAAAGTAACTACCGCCAAAGGTTTTACTGGACTGAGACGCTTTCGCAACCTAGCTTGATGGTTAATCAGCTCAGCTGGCCAGAGCAAATCATCCACCGTGTCCTCGGTTACCACCACCGCATTGCGCGGTCGACTCATCGACAAAAGAATTGTCATTACTGCATTACTCGGCCACAACAAGCCATTTGAACCATCTTCCGTCGAATTAACCCTCATATAACTCCATTTTACCATAAAGACTTTGTTTTTGAAAACAAAAAGAACACGACTCTAAATTTTGCGGTTGAGCTTTCATTTCTACGTTAAATCATATATAATATATACATATGTCAAGTTTGTGCGATTTACTTCAGAATTATAAATATTGTTGGCGAAGATAGTTTTCGTACGCGTATTAATCTTAAACTTTTGGAGAAAACATGACTAATAACCACACTATTCTAACTGGTATTCGCGCCAATAGTGAGCTAACCTTAGGCAATTTTTTAGGTGCGCTCTTACCAATGGTGCGCCTTGCTAATCGCCACAACGAAAGTCATCAAATCAATATTTTCGCACCTGATTTACACTCTATTATTGCTGAAATCGACGGAGAATTACAGCCAAATATTATTCGTTCGCTCAAATATTATCTAGCCGCTGGACTTAAGGTGAATCAAAATGTCCATATTTATCGTCAGTCACGCGTACCCGCACATTCCGAGTTGTGCTGGATTCTCAATTGCGTTGCCACCATGGGTGAGCTAAATCGCATGACACAGTATAAAGACAAAAGTGACGGTAAAGACAGTGTCAATGTCGGTATTTTTGATTATCCAGTTTTGATGGCGGCTGACATTCTGCTCTATGATGCCGAGTTTGTGCCTGTAGGTGAAGATCAGTTCCAACACCTTGAGCTTACTCGTCGCCTAGCCGAGCGTTTCAACAAAAAATTTGGTGAAATCTTCGTCTTGCCAGTCGAGCCAAAAGCCCAAGCTAAATTCATGAATGTCAATGACGGTATTCGGATTCGTGACTTGCAAAACCCTGAAAAGAAAATGAGCAAATCCGCCACTTCCGCTAATAGTAAAATCATGCTCTCAGACACACCGGAGCAAGTCAAAAAGAAGATCATGTCCGCTACAACTGATTCGGTAGGTAAGATCCAATACGACATGTTCAACCAGCCTGGCATCAGCAACCTTTTGCAAATCGAAGCCTTAGTCAACGACATGCCACTGCAAGACGTAATCGCTACTTGGTCTGGAGAAACCCACTATGGCGATCTCAAGCAAAAAGTTGCCGATGATGTAGCAGTTTTCCTCGGCGAATTCCAGCGCAAGCTAGCCGCTATTAGCGATCAAGAAGTTTTGGACTTGCTTGAGCAAGGTGAGATTTATGCTAATGAGATCGCCAATAAAAAACTTTATCAAGTCCAGAAAGCTTTTCATTTGAGGTAAACCATGATTATTACTGGTAAGAAATTTAGCAAACCAGAGTTATCACGCGTCATTAACGGTGATACGATTTTGCCGGACGATCATCAAGACGAGAATAAACGTCGGCTAGATATGGTACTGGTCGAGAAGTATCCCAACTATAATCGTTCTAGTCTGCAAAGTTTTATCAAAAGCGGATTCGTTAAGGTGAATGATAAGGTTGCTAAGAAACCCAACGAAAAGGTTTCCGACGATGCAATGATCGAGATGAACGTACCTGAGCGCACTAAGGAATTGCCAGATATCCCAGTTATTTATGAAGACGGTCATGTCGTCGTTCTAAACAAACCCGCCGGCTTGCTCAGCATGGCGAAAGGAGAATATTGCCCTGAACCAACTTTAGAAGATTATGGCCTATTGGTACATCGTCTTGACCGCGATACCTCTGGAGTAGTCATTCTCGCCAAGGACGAGGCTACTCAAACAATGCTCCGCAAGCAGTTCCAAGATCGCAAGGCCCATAAGACCTACCTTGCCGTCGTTAACGGCACTCCTAAGCACCTTGAAGCAATGATCGATTTACCGATTAGCCGCAATCTCAAACGTCCGACCACCTTTCAGGTCGACCAGAACGGTAAACCATCACAAACGCATTACAAAGTCCTTTCTTCTAAGCATGGCAAAAGTCTTATCAAACTAAAGCCTACTACTGGGCGCACCCACCAACTCCGCGTACATCTCAAATATCTTGATACTCCGATTTTGGGCGATATTGTCTATGGCGATGCAAAATCCGCCCCGCGACTAATGTTGCACGCTAAGGAGCTTGAGATTACCATTCCTGGCTCAGGGGGGGGAATCAGAAAAACTTTCATAGCCCCAGTTCCAACCGAATTCAAAGAAATCTTAAATGATTAAGCCCTATCTTTCTATTATAGCACACATCGTAGAAAAAGTCAATAATTTTTGCTCGTTTTTGAGTTTTCAGGAGGTTTTATAAGATGTTTTTTGAGAAAATTAGTGAGATTCCGAAGATTGCCAGTAAGGTTAACTGCAGTATTTTTGTCGTTCCGCCCGACACCAAATTAAAGCTCAAAAATCCACTCTATCTCCGTCCCGATACGGACAAGAAAACCGAAGTGATTTCCGTGGAAAGCTTGCGAGATTTTATTAGCTTAACCCATAGTTGCGAAACTAGCGAACGGTTCTTTGTCGTTAGCCCCGCAGATGCCATGAATGAAGCTGCCCAAAACGCCTTTTTGAAGACCTTTGAAGAGCCGAAACCGCACTGCCACTTTATTCTCTTGACTATGCAGCCTAACGCACTCCTGCCTACTATACGCTCACGCGCCCAGATTTTTCAACTCAAACAGCTCGGGCTTGTCGACGCCGCACCAAAAGCCAAAGAAAAAACTATACTCATGGCTAAGAAGCTTATTTCCGCCCAGCCACGCGATCTACCCGCGATTGCTGCGGAGCTAGCCAAAAACAAAACCCAACCCCGTCAACAAGCACTGAGCGTGATTGGTACCGCTATTGAACTACTCTATAAATCATATTTTAAAACTGGTAATGCAAAATTTCTCGCTAGGCTCCCGAATTTTTTAAATCTGTACGATCACTTGTCTAAAAATGGTCATATTAAGCTGCACATTGTGGCCGATTTATGTTAAAATAAGTATATGTTAAGTATTGCTTTTATTGCAATTATTGCTTTATATATCGCTTTTCTGTTCCCGATTTTTAAGAATAGGAAAGTCGAAGCGCCTCGTAGTGCTCGCTATGATATGCAAATGAAGAAGCTCTGGAACGCCGCACAGACTTCGATGCGCGATCATAAGCCTTTGCGCGCTGAGAAAGCTTTACTGACAATTCTAAAATTTGATGAGCGAAATGCCGCCGCCTACAACCGTCTTGGTATTCTTTATGCCAAGGAAAAGAAGTTTGATGAAGCAATCGAATGCTTCGAGATCGCTCAGTCACTAGACAATAACCCATCTTCGCTACATAACGTTGGTCTGATCTACCTCGAAACCGGCGCCTACGAAAAAGCCGTCATGGCTTTCGAGCAAGCTATTGAGCTAGAGAATACCATTCCGGCTCGCTTTATCGCTTTAGCTAAAGCCCAAGAACGTTTGGGTCGAAATAAAGCCGCTATTGACTCTCTAGAACAGGCCTATCTGATCGATCACAGTGTCAATACTTTGAGATTGATCTTAGCGATTCACGAAGCAACGGGCGATACTGAAGGGCTAGCCGATACTACTGCTAGGATTGAAGAGCAGATCGCTGCCGATACTCAGTATTCGTCCGACAAACGCGTCAGTCGCCGTACGCATAATAAGACCGTCGCTCGCGCTACCCGTAGTGGTACAGCCCAAGGTGCTACTCCACATCGTGCCACTGCACCCCGTTCAGCTTCTTCCGCCACCCGTCGGCGACAGATCTAGAGTCTGGTCTGGCATAAGTTTAGTTTTTGATTCCGCCAATTCAAGTTTACCAAGAATGCATTAGTAATCCCGCTAGTCCGCTAGAGAATATCTAGCGTTTAACGCCTGACAATAAAAGTTGCAACAAAAAATCCCAGACTGAATGCCTGGTTCTCATGATCTTATGAATCTCTAATAATCCATGGTGTGTACATATTAAGTCAGTATCAATCCCGCATGGAGCCGTGTGTCGGCTCTGCCCCGACGACCTGCCGCTTACAAGGCGGCTGCTCTACTAACTGAGCTAACACGGCACACCGACATAGTATGGTGCTGGAAGTAGGACTCGAACCTACGAAGGCCGAAGCCGAGAGATTTACAGTCTCTTGTCATTGCCACTAGACTATTCCAGCACGTACATCCCGCATAATGCAAGATGTATTCATTATAACAAAGCTAGGGTGGTTTTTCAAGTAGTTTTTGTGCGTTTTTTCAGTGTCTGCCCTAAGGGCTGGAAGTTACCACCAAATTCTGGTAATGGCTCCTATACCAACTTTACTAGTGCCGCAGGCATCACTAACAGTGCTGATGGCTCTAACAAGATCCGCTCTGCTCCCTACAACTTCCCTTATGCCGGGTACGTCT
>RYWJ01000005.1 GCA_003979185.1 Candidatus Saccharimonadota bacterium
TTTTTATAAGTAATAGATTCAAATACCATTCCTAATAAAAACAGCACCACAAGGGGTGTTTAAGTTACTTGTCGCATGAGCCTGATCGGTTCACCGAAAGCGCCTTATGGTGCTGTATATTACGGTGAACGAGCCTGTCAAACAAAAAACTGACTCATGTCGAACAAATAACTTAAACAATTCTATTGTATCAGACTTTTGATAGGATTGTAAAGCTTTTCTGCTTTGGTTTGTTATACTAAGCCCTCTATAAGATAGCGAATTATAGTTTAGTAATTACTTAATATCAAAACTTTCTGTCTTTAAGTCACAATAATATCTGCCGTTTGTTGCAGTAAATTTTAGAACACAATAATCTGGATCAGCTACGCCTTTCTTGTAAAAAAGCGTATCTCCCTTTTGCCAAATCATATTCTTAGTTTCTTGGTCTGTCAGAACTTCCATTTTTCCTTTCAACATAACGCCAGCATACTTAATGAGACCTTTACGATAAAAATAAATACTCGCATTTGAATTATTCTGATATTGGCTGACCTTTATGGATGAAGTATTCGTAGAAAAGTAAAATTCTTTTAGCCCAATTCTTTTTCTCGGTCTTAGCATTGCTCTTACATTTGGATATTTTTCATTATCAATAGAACATATAAAACTAACTTTTTGTTTATCAATAAATTTTTCCACTTGCTTTAAATCCATAATATCCCATCTTACTTCCTAACCGCTGTTTATCTCTATCTTATTATAGCATAAAGGGGATACAGGTGTGTATGATATGGAAAACTCTACCTACTCGGAAGAATAGGAGTTGGGGAAACACAAAGCTCGCAGTCATACAGCCTGCGTGGACACCGCAAGCTTTAGGGATAGGCTGTGTGTGATATCTGGTCAGGCGGTTCAGGAGGCGACGCTAGGATTGTAGTACTGTATCCCCTCACCACCCTTAGCCCATATACTATTTAGGTAGTAGCGACGCAGCGTATGGAGAAGCCGTAGCAACGGTTGACGTTACGGGCTGGATCAACATTGGAGTTATTGAACCAAAGGAGGTACGCGCGGTTAGCAGAGCCGGCGACACGAGACCAATAGTGACCGTCGGAGCCGACATCGGCCAGTGAGCTATTGATGACGTAACCGGCATAAGGGAAGTTGAATATGCGTCCTTTTATTGGATTTTTACTTAATCACTATGATTTTAAGGAAACTCTAGGCAAAAGTGCTATAATATATAGTATAAACAAGGAGTTAATATGGCAGATTTTAATAAAATTTTGACCCCAGGTGATTATGAAAATGGTGAAATCAACGTTGTGATTGAGATCCCAACTGGTTCAAATCATAAGATTGAGTGGGATCGCAAAAATGCTTGCTTTATGCTTGACCGTGTAGAGCCGATTGCTTTTGCTAAGCCTTGTAACTATGGTTTTATCCCTCAAACTTTGGATGAGGATGGGGATGAGTTGGATGTGTTGTTGATTACTGATCAGCCACTAACCACTGGCATTTACACGAAAGCTCGCGTACTTGGTGTGATGAAATTTGTCGATAGCGATGAAGTTGATGATAAGATTATAGCTGTTCCAGCGGACGATCGTAATAATGGCGATAAGTATAAGCAGCTTACTGATCTACCGGAGCAGTTGATTAAGCAGATTGAGTTTCACTTCAACCATTACAAGGATTTGAAGAAGCCAGGCACGACCGAGGTGAAAGAGTTTGCCGACCTTGAAGAGGCGAAAAAAGTTATTACCGATGCGATTAAGCGTTGGGAAGACCAATAAATCTTAGCTTACTCCCCAGCTTACTGGGGAGTAATAGTTTTTAAGTTTGATTTCAGACAATTGAGGTATAATGCTAGCATGAGAATATTGTATGTAGAAGATGAAGAGCGTTTAGCCTCGGCGGTGATTTATTTACTGAAGAAGGAGCGTATTGCGGTTGACTGGACGGCAGATGGTGAGGAAGGCTTAGAAATGGCACTTCGAGGAGGGTATGATTGTTTGGTTTTGGATATTATGTTGCCAGGTATTTCTGGAGTTGAGATTTTATCTAGCGTTCGTGGCCGAGGTTTGGCGACGCCGATTATTATGCTATCGGCGCTTTCGGAGGTAGAAGATAAAGTCAAAGCGTTAGAAACTGGCGCTGACGACTATTTGGCGAAGCCATTCAAGACTACGGAACTTATTGCGCGGATTAAGGCTGTCACGCGAAGACCACCATTACAGGTAGATGAGGTTTTGAAATTTGGGGATTTGGAATATGACCTTGGCAACCGCTCCCTGAATGGTGTGGTTTTGACTGGGAAGGAAGCAGATCTATTTGAGCCACTGATTCGTAATCCTGGCAAGATTCAACATAAGGAGCAACTGTTAGCGCGAGCTTGGGGGAATGAAGCCGCGTCTTCGGACAATTATGTCGAAGTTTATATGAGCTATCTTCGTAAAAAGCTGGAGCAGCTCAATTCTAAGACCGCGATCAAGACTGTACGTAATCTAGGTTATAAGCTTGTCGAAGCAAAATAGTAGAGTTCATGTTTCGTCATTTACGTAATCGTTTAATCATTATTAATCTCGCCGTTACAACAGCGGTACTGCTGTTAGCTTTTTCATCGATTTATTTGGTTGCACGCGAAACTACTTATCGTCGCCAAATTCTTCGTACGGAATATATCACTGATTCAGAAACGCAATATCTTGAACAGACTATTAATAAGCGCATTCAGAGTGAACGGAACCAGGCGCTCAGTTCTCTTTTGGCGTCGCTTTTTATTGTGGGCGTGTCGGTAGAATTTGCAGTGGCGGTTTTGTCATATATTTTAGCAGAAGCGGCGATTCGTCCAGTAAAGGAGGCTTATGACGCTCAAAAGATGTTCATTGCCAATGCTAGCCATGAAATGAAAACGCCAATTGCGGCGATTATGGCTAATCTTGAAGTAGCGGATATTCAGGATAATCAGTGGATTGATAATGTTTCGCACGAAGCAAAGTATATGGCAGATCTGAATCGGCAGCTATTGGATCTCGCTAGAGCGGAAAATGCAATGACAGTCACAAAAACCGCAGATACTGTGGTCTTGAAAGATTTTGTTGAAGAGTTACTGTCGCCGTTTCAGCCTCGTATGCAAACTCAAAAAATCCATTATGAATTTAGAACAAAACTGAAAGCGGGGAAGATCAAAATAGTAAAAAGTGATTTTGCCCAGATCGTTTCGATCTTGATGGATAATGCCGTCAAATATTGCGATAAGCAGATTATTGTGACGCTGACTGGCAAATCTTTAAGCATCGAAAATGATGGCGCAACAATTCCAGCTGATAAACTAGCGAGGATTTTTGATCGTTTCTATCAAACCAGCAAGAGCGCAGTTGGAGTAGGCTTGGGTTTGTCCATTGCTAAGACTGTAGCCAATCATCAGGGTTGGAAGCTCGCTGTTACGTCTGATGATAAGACGACAACTTTCACGCTGACGTTCTAGGTCTTAGATCCTAAATAGGTATGATTGTATGGCAAAAAATACTTTTTGGCGTATGTATTTTACTCTTCCATGAAAGCACCAGATTGGCGCGACCATAAATTGTGATAGACGCCACCTGGTTTCTCCAAAAGCTCATGGTGTGTACCCTGCTCGGCGATTTTACCGTTCTCGAGTACAATAATACGATCCATATTCGCCACTGTAGATAGACGATGTGCAATCACGATGCTAGTGCGACCAGACATAAGAGTGTTTAACGCGTCTTGAATCAAAGATTCTGATTCTGAATCCAAGGCAGAGGTGGCCTCGTCAAGGACTAAGATTGGTGCATCCTTAAGAATCGCACGTGCAATAGCGATACGTTGACGCTGTCCACCGGAAAGCTTGATACCGCGCTCTCCGACCATAGTGTCATAACCATCTGGCAGATCTGCGATAAATTCATGCGCATTTGCCAAGAGTGCAGCATTCTGGATTTGCTGTGGTGTAGCATCTGGCTTGCCGTAGGCAATATTCTCAGCAATCGTACGATGGAATAGCGAGGTTTCTTGAGGGACATAAGCCACTTTCTTACGTAATGACTCCTGGGTGACTTCTTTGACATTTTGATCGGAAACTAAGATTTCGCCTTGATCCACGTCAGCAAATCGCAAGAGTAATTTTGTCAGGGTGGTTTTACCAGAGCCAGATACGCCGACGAGACCAACTCTTTCGCCAGGCTTAACTTCAAGGTTAAAGTAATCAAAAATTGGTTCTTTGGCATCTTTGTGGCGGAAAGAAATATTCTTGAAGTTGACCGAAGCTTCTTTCAGTTTGAGTTTGCGTGCGTCTGGCATATCTACTACATCGTCAACAGTATCAAGAATCAAGGTCATCTCATGCGCATCGCCAAAAACGCGGTTGAAGTTCTTGAAGACATGATTAATATTCCACAATTCCCCCATGATCCCGTTAGTGTAGTTTACAATCAAAACCAAAGTCGCCACAGAGATTCCCAGCCAAGCATTACCATAGATGAGGAAGACTAACATTAGCGTAGTAATGCCGACTTGTACACAGTTAAACATAATATCGCGTTTAATGGTGGCACTCATTAGTTTGCCGCTTGTATTTAGTACATTTTTAGCATAGTAGCCATAACGTTGACTTTCATACTTTTCACGAGCATAGGATTTGACGGAAGTGATGTTAGTAATAGAGTCGGCGAGCTGGCCAGTCTGCTTATTGGACGCCTCAGCCTCTTCATTATTTAAGTGAGCGATTTTATTCATGGTTAGACAGGAAATGATAACATAGATAATCGTAAATCCAATGACGCCTACTGCAAACCAAGCTGCTTGTTGCCACAAGACAAGGATAACACAAAGAATATAGCAAAATGTTGGCCAAGCATCCCAAATAATGACGTCAAATAAGCGTTCGAATGCTCCGATAAACTTGTTGGTTTGTGATACTAGAGAACCGGAAAAACGATCACTATGGAATTGCATTGATTGTTCAGAAATGGTCTTAAAACATAAGTCAGCCAGATCGTACATCGCTAGAATCTCCATTTTCCAACAAAAGTATAAGCGCAACTCTTCTAAGACTAGTTTACTAATAGCGTAGAATACAAGATAGAGAATCGCCTCGACCGCCACGCTAGATAAGAGCTCTTCAAGCGGTAAATTTTGCGACACCTTTTCAATAATGTCAGCAAAAATCAGCGCACTTAAAATTGCTCTAGTAAAGACCACAAGTGGAGTTAACAAAAAGCTACCAAGTGAATACCATTTATACTTGACAATCTCTCGCCAAAAATAATGAAGGGTTCGCTGTGTGGTTTTACTTTTCTCTTTAGCCATGACTCCCATTATAACATGGTGCCCTAACAAAGATAAGCCAAAATGTTGTAATATTTACATCACAAACCTATGGCAGTATAGGCTCAGAGACAAGTGAGATGGGGAATGGATTACAGCTCGGCAATCTTAATGCGTACCTGCTCGGTGGTATCGCGATCACGTACTGTGACAGTATCATCTTCTAAGGTGTCAAAGTCCACCACGACACATTTTGGTGTGCCGATTTCATCCTGTTTCTTATAGCGTTTACCAATATTACCAGAATCGTCCCAGGTCACAAAGGTATATTTATCTTTGAGTTGATGGTAAACTTCTTGAGCTTTCTTGACAAGCTCTGGTTTATTCTTGAGTAATGGAGAAACACAGAAGCGATAAGGAGCTAAGTTTTCTGGTAGGCGCAACACAACACGGTCGCCATCTTCCCAATACGCTGAAGTTAAAACTGCCATTAGTAAGCGTTCGACCCCGAAGGATGGTTCAATGACATGAGGGATGAAGCTTTCGCCAGTATTTTTGTCACGATAGACCATGCTCTTACCAGATTCGCGGTCAATATTGCCAAGGTCAAAATCAGTACGATAAGCAATACCCATTAGCTCTTCACAACCAATTGGATAATCAAACTCAATATCAATAGTACGCTTAGAATAGTGAGCACGATCCTCGGCTGGAACTTCAAGATCGTGGATCTTGTCAACTGGAAGTCCCATAGTTTCTTCTAGAAAAGCATGACAACTTGCCAATAGTTTATCAAAGTTTTGTTCCCATTCTTTCGGATTGACGAAGTATTCGATTTCCATTTGTTCAAACTCACGTGAACGAAAAACGAAGTCGCGTGGAGAAATCTCATTGCGAAAAGCTTTACCTTGCTGGCAAAGACCAAAAGGTAAATCTGGGTAAATTGTGTCAACGACATTTTTAAAGTTAGTGAAGATACCTTGGGCTGTTTCTGGACGCAAGTAAGCAATGCTGGTGTCGTCAGAAACTGCACCAACATGGGTTTCGAACATCATGTTAAACTTTTTGATTTCATCCCAATCCTTTTTGCCACAATTTGGACATTTGATGTCAGCTTTGATGAATTCTTCAGTAGTCACTCCTTCGCCGAAATCGCCCAAATGATCTGCGCGGAAACGATTATGGCAGGCTTTGCACTCTACTAAAGGGTCGTTGAAAGTATCAACGTGTCCAGATGCTCTCCAAGTCTTCGGATTCATGATAATCGCTGCGTCAATACCATACATATCGTCGCGCTGGTCAACCCAGAAATTCCACCAACTTTGCATGACTTTGCGTTTCAACATGACGCCAAGCGGACCGTAGTCCCAAGTCCCAGCCATTCCTCCGTACACATCAGATCCCGGAAATATAAATCCGCGACGTTTACATAAACTTACGATATCTTCTAACTTTCCCATAATATATATTATTGTAGCATACATGTGATATAATAAATAGCAAATTGGAGGTTATTTTGTTTAGTGAAATTGAAAAGGAATACAAAAAAGGTCTGCAAGAGCGGAGATTCTTTCGGTATTACTGGCCGAGAGCGATCATCCTTATAGCAATCGCGCTAGCTTTGGACTTCGGTATCAATATTAATCGCTGGTTGGTCTATGGTGTGATGGTGGTCTTATTGATCTTCTTTATTATAATGTTCTTTGTGCGCGACTACCAGCGTGGGGTGCGCAATGTTGGTGCAGAGAAGGTCCGCCAAACCTCACGTAATAAACGTTTTAAACTCTTGATGAAGGCTGACGATGAGATCCGAATTAGTAATTTAATTACCGATCTTCGTAAGCATAATTTGCGTACCAAGGCGGATATCGAGATCACGATGACTTATTTTGAGCGTAATCGTCCGGTCGCATCGAAACCAAATTTATTAGAATGGACTTTATCAATCGCGGTGGCTTTGTCTTCAATTGTGGTCTTGGCTTATGATGAGCAAACTGGTATGATTGATGGGAGCAAGTTTCTTTCAACTTTTGGCTCAACAATGGTGATCGCGCAAGTCTTCTTGATGCCAGCGATTTTGGCAAAGATTATCTCAGCTCGGATAGCTTCGGCGCGTACCAAAGTTGACTCGTTTTTAGTGGAAGACCTGGCGTTTATATATGTTAATTATGAACATTTCCGTAAAGAGCTGGAGAAATAAATCCTGCTTGGATTCGCGATGTGTATAGAATGGAGGATAGATGAAAAATTCAAAAATTACGCGTAAGATTACGCAGGGCATGTATATTTTAACCACTCATGGTGGTGGTTGTGTGGTTGACGCCGTTTCGCGTGTGGGTGGTAGTGAACAGCCGCTCATTTCAGTAGCTGTAGCTAAGAGCAATCATAGTAATAAACTCATGCAAGAGAATCAGAAGTTTGCTTTGTCGGTTTTGGGTTTGAATGCCGATCCAGATTTGATTCAGACTTTTGGGTTTAAGAGTTCACGTGAGATTGATAAACTTGCCGATGCGCAAACGCATGAGGTAGAAGGGGTGCAGGTGATTGAGAGTGCGCTTGGATATATGGTGTTCGAAAAAGTCGACACGATTGAGAACGAAACTCATACACTCTTCATCGGTAAAATGGTTGAAGGTGATATATTTGATAATGAAGCCGAGCCAATGAGCTATGCCTATTATCAGGAGCATAAAGAAGAGCTAACAAAAGCCACAACCTCACAGGGTAAAACTGCTTGGGTTTGCACCGTATGCGGATATGTCTATTATGGCGATGAAGTGCCCGATGACTACCGTTGTCCACTTTGTGGTTTAGGCAAAGAGTATTTCAAGAAGCGAGAAGACTAGCTGACGTTAGCATACCACGTTTAAGGCATAGATGAGTCACGTTCTGTTGACAAGCCATGTTTGATAACGAACGATGTCTGGGCGTCTGAGCAGTGGGGCAGTTAGACATTCAGGCCATAAGGTTATAAGCAAAAAATCCTACTGAAAACAGTAGGATTTTTAGAAGTAGTAACGCATTTATACCACCATGCGATTATTTTTGATGTTTTGAATTTGGGCGACCCTCAACGTCAGATCTCGTCCAAGTTCTAATACTATTTTATCACGCTCGAGTTTATCGTCAATATTGATTTTTAGAATTTTTGTATTAAAACTTGGAGATTTTTCCACACCAGCCACCCCTGTTAACTTCAGAAAACCGAACACGTACCTATTGACTTTTTTGAGAAAGTGTGCTACAATGGAAGCATAAGGTTAATAGCTTGACTCTTAGCCTTGAGTTTTGGTGACAAAAGTACCTTAAGATGACGAATTATTTCATAGCGTGTTTGATGCGATGGCTAGAGCTGATCGCTTAATATAAAATATATTTTATAAATGGGGGATTGTAGAATGAAAAAGTTATTTTTAGCGACCTTGATGCTCATAACCATGCTAAGTCTTTCTGCTGCCACAGATGCGTTGGCGAATGACCGTGATGTGGTCGCATCGACGACGGCCGATGGTGTGACTATCGGCTACGACGCTGAACAGCGTATAACTCCGGAGTTTCCGGAGGGGACTGTCGATGGAGACAGATGTACTCCGAAACTGCCAGAAGATATTTCTGGCGTAGATGATGCTTCGGAAGTTGGTTCTGTGAACCTGTCAAGCGATGAGGTGAGCGAATTATGGATCGTGGCTAATGACTCTGTGACGCTACGGGCAATGCTTCGTTTCGGCCAAAGAGTAACGGCTCACGATGGTGCGACTTATTACGAGTCGCCCGATCTGGGCGGTTCGGGTCGCTCCGGCACTGCCAACAATATCTATACCGAAGATCTGCGGATCGCAGGTTTTGCCTGGCTGGTCGATGGTCATATGGTCGCGGCCGAGTGCTACGAGCGTGAGGATGTACCCGTGGGTAGCCAAGCTTCCGAGTTTGTGCATTACTATACGACGTATACTGAAGAGCTGTGGATTGCGACCTACACTGAAGGTTTTACAACTGGAAGAGTGGGATGGTTCTCCGCTTGGGACTTGTCGTTTGCAAGCCCTAAGCCAAGTTATCTTCCCAAGGAGAAGGAGAAGCCTACCCTTGAAGAGCTCATGGGTATGGGCGCAAAGTCTGCCTATAACGATCCTACATTCATGCCGGAAGTCTCGGACGACAATGGTGGAAACCCGACCGATGACTACTGGTATGAGTCTGAGAAGAGTGTCGGCGTGCATAATGAGAGCATCGAAAGAGTCGATTTGCTCTCGGGTGCAGCCGAGCTGGTGGATAGATATGCCGTCATCACCAACTACGCTGAGCGAGCTGGCTTACCGGAACGCGATATCCATAGTGGATTCTAATCGGTGTGTCTAGTCGAGCATAGACCAAATATGAAATAATTTCGCACCAACCCCGAGCTTGAATGGCTCGGGGTTTTCTCTGCGTGATAATTATGAAAGTGAAAAGTTTTTGGAAGTATTTTTTACGGAACCAAGCATATATTTTTATAAGTTGCTGTGGTACAATGAGATTATGCAGAGTGGAGGAAAAGTTGGTGTGCGTTTTGACCGCTGGGTGGATGAGTGGAAAATGGCGTTTTCGGGTATTTTACTGGCGACACGCAGTGCAAAGTTTTTAATTGCGGCGCTGGTGGCTTTTGTAGTTTTTGGCACTTTGATGAATTTGCTTTCTAGTAGTTCAGCAGCTCTAAACCTGTTTTGGGCGACAGATTTTGGTGGTAAAGTTTCGATCACTGTCGATAGTTTTCTGGCAATTTTTGGGGTAGGGCGCAATTTTTGGGACTGGTTGTTGATTTTTGCGATTACGGTTTTGCAGAGCATTTTGATCGGTCTGGTGGTCTTTGTTTGGCAGAAAAAACGTCTGAGTCGTCGCGAACGACTGCTAGCGGGAGTGCATAATTCCGATAATGTGCAAAGTGCGAGTTTAGTGGCGGGGCTAGCAGTACTTGGGTCGGGTTGTCCGACTTGTGGTACGACACTACTAATGCCAGTACTGGGGACTTTGTTTAGCTCGAGTAGCTATATGCTAGCTGGGGTAGTGTCAGGCATATTGACAGCTGGAGCGATCTTGCTAGCTTTGTTTACCCTAAAACGCATCGGTAGGGAAGCTTATGTATTAGTTAGAAGTGAAGAATTTGAGAAGCGTCATCATAGAAAGGAGTAGTATGGAAGAATACGAGAAACAGAATGCTAAAGGTAGAATCTGGCGTTTACTAGCGGTAATCACGGTAGCGATGGTCTTTGTAGTTTTAATTATCGCTAGTCTGACTTCGCGAACTTTGCCGGGTGATCAAGCCTGGGATGAACGCTCGACCGTTGGTAATTTAGAGGCAAAAAATTATTATATTATGTATACGGATTTGATGTGTCCGTATTGTGATGTCTTTTCGCGGGAGGCTCTCAACCATTGGGATGAGTTTACGGAATATTTAAGTAGTAATGATATTTTGTTTGAAGTGCGCTTGACAGATTACTTATATGAGGGCAGTGGCATTCAGGCTTCGCGTGACTCGGCGGAGGCAACGTATTGTGCGATGCGCGAGGATAGATTTTGGGACTATTATCATGCAGCAATCGGCGCGCTTTGGGACGATTATCATTCAAAAGGTATTGGCGTGAGTAAGACTGCCACACCGATCAAAGATATGCCAGAAGACTACTGGCTCAAAATTGGTCAGAAGTTAAATTTGGGTGAGCCTTTTGAAAAATGTGTCAAAAATCATGAAGCGGTTGCGGAGATCGAAGAGAATACTCGCAAAGCTTTATCATCGGCGAATGGTATGCCGTTCTTCCAGTTTAATCGCTTTACGACCTCAGGCTTTGACAGCAATTGGGACTGGACTTATGTCAAGCGTTACTTGGATGCTGGACTGGAAAAGTAGATTCTTGTCGTAGTGGCGAGAATCTACCTACTTGCATACTCAGTCAATAGGAAAGCGCAGTCCGTATAGGGGATGAACCTTAGAGTGTTAAAGCCTTTTGCTCACCAGTAGCTAAGTTTTTGATTTGGAAATTTCCGCTTTGAACTTCCGACTCGCCGACGATAATGATATTTTGGGCGGTTTTGTCGGCGTATTTGATTTTGTCGCTTAGCTTTTTGTCGGCGAGAAAGATATCGATGTTATAGTTGTGTTTACGTAGTTTTGCGGCGAGCTCCTCGGCGGTAGGAAATTCGTTCTCAGTAATCGGAATCAGGCAAATGTCGATCGGCTTAGACAGGCTTGCCTGGATCAAATTATGTTCACGTAGTACATAGAATAACCTAGTCAAACCGATAGATCCGCCTACTCCAGGGAGAGGCTGATCGGTATAATTCTGGGCGAGGTTTTCGTAGCGACCACCACTGCAAACTGAGCCGATTTCGCGGTAGCTCGGGGCAATAGTTTCGAAGACCGTACCGGTGTAATAATCCAACCCACGCACAATGAGCATATCAGCGATAATGGCAACCTTGCCATTATTCTTGTGCTCAAGCGCAGATAGGACTTGCTCTAATTCTCGGACTCCGTCATTAAAAGTTGCATTAGTGAAATTTAGAGCTTTGAGCTTGGCAATTGCCTCTTTGCAAGGACCGTTGATTTTTGTAAATGTTGTAATTTTTACAACAGTATCGGGGCTAATTTGCAGTTGCGCGAGAGCTTGAATAGTTGCTTCTTCAGGGACTTTTTCGGCGTGGTCGACAATATCGAAAATCTCGGTAGATTGCGTGGAAAGATCTAATTCTTCAAGCAAACCAGCAAGCAGCTTGCGATTGCTGACGCGTACTTGATATTTGTCTAGGGGTAAGATTTGCAATGCGTCAATTAAAGTTGCAATGACTTCGGCATCGTAGGCAATTGGCAGTTTTTGCCACCCGATCACATCAACATCACACTGATAAAATTCACGAAAACGTCCTTTTTGGGCGCGTTCGCCACGAAAGTTGCGACCGATCTGAGTGACTTTAAAGGGAAAAGTCAAATCATTCATGTGCTCGACGACATACCTAGCCAATGGTACGGTATGGTCAAAACGTAGAGCCTGGTCAGCATCGCTGGCGGTTTCGGCAGTTTTGACGACTTTGTAGATTTGTTTTTCAGTGTCGCCACCGGCTTTGGCTAACAAAACCTCAGTGCGCTCGATAGTCGGGGTTTCAATATTCTGAAACCCATGACGATAAAACGCCTCAGCAATACCAGTTTTGAGATGATTGAACTCGGCTTGAAGATTTGGTAATAATTCTTGCATGCCGCTGATAGGCGAGGTGTTGAACTTTTTCATGGTTTAATTATAACATACTTTGTAAGAATATCCACATGGAGGCTGATAATTTCGTGCATTTTGCGACATGATTGTAGTGGTTCGGCAAGCTTTTGGTAAAGTATTATTGACTAAGATTCTGGCAAGTGTATGGAGTATGGATGGGTTGATATATGGCAAGAAATATGCTATGATGAGGGTATGGGAAGAGTTTGGGATTATTTTATGCGTCGTAAACCACTGCTTTTAGCAATCGTGGCCGTGTTTATGGCGAGTAGTATCTTAAGTTACCAAGCCTTGAGGGGAAACGCCACTGATCATAAAATCGAATGGATCAGTGTTGATAATTGGGGTGGCAATAAGGTGGATATTCCGCTCACTGGTCAACCGGATATCTTAGGTGTATTGCATCCGAGCGATGTAGTCGGTTTACCAAGGGTGGAGAACCAAGATACGACTTCTGAGCAAACACCAGAATATATAGAAACGATCCCGGAAATCCCAGTTGAGGATGCGCCGGATGCGGTTGTAGGCGATTCATCTAATGTTTCGGATGAATTACCGCCAGCAGTGAGTGAGCCTGAAAATGAATCTGCAGATATGCCTGAGAATGACTCTGGAGACAATTCTGAGGTTGGTTCTGAAGATGGTTCTGAAGATGATTCGATTACCTACATACCGCCAGTAAGCGGCGAAAATACGGATTTTGTTGATGGCTCAAATTCCGATCAGGATTTGGGTGTTGGGGTTGAGATCGAGTTACGTCGTGGTTGGGGTTTGATATTTTGTGTAGTGGTAGTAACGCTGGCGGGTGGATATTTTGGCTATTGGCATTTTCGTAGATAGCTGGATAGAACTGTTATTGTCCTAAAAACTTGCTAATAATAAGCGTAGATTACTTAAGCTGCACCAGGCTTACAGTTTTTCGTTTCATTAGTAGTGAGAGTAATAGCAGGCATACTGAGATTGAGGGTAATAGTGCTACCTGGGGCGTAAATGTTTCCATCGCTGCCTAGCCAGTTTTTGATATTGCATTGACCATTGATGGGGCCGCCTGACACTATAGTCGTATCGACACCACCAACATTAAAAGTATAGGAAGTATCTGCAGTTGTGACCGTCTGATCTTCTGGCATGATGGGGTGGGTACCATTAAGCATGTAACCGTTTTTCAATTTATAAGAGATTTGATACATATGCTCTTCTGGGGTAGTTGTGACGCAGCGGATGGTGAACCCTGCTCCTCGATTGTTAACGTTTGTGGGGTTTACACTAGGCGTGATTATATATAGGTAACAGGCATTGGCGGCGGAGTAGGCGGTGCGAGTCCAATATCTGCCATCTATGCCAAGATAATTGAGTGACTTATTATAAACGGTGCCTGCGAGGACAAAATCGTATGGTTGGGAACGAATTAATTTTGATCCTGCTTCTGAGTTGCTAGCACCAATTATAGTTGTTAGGTTTGAATATGATCCTAATCCACCAACTGGTGGCAACTTCCATCCTTTCGGGCAAATACTACTTGGTGCGTCACCTTTCGTTAAGTTTGCATCACCACTGCCTGCTGTTGCTGCGGTCCAAGAATAATAGGCTCCATTGATAGGATTTCCCGCATAATACATTTGACTAACATAGTAATCACTAGTATCAAACCCATTAATATCGGAGTCGGGCAGTACATAACTACCTCCAGCAATATCTGTGTCACTCGCAGTTAGTGTAGTGCTATGCGCATTGGCAATAAGCCCTTTGGCATTGAGCCTGAGATTACTAGTCATCCAACAATTTCCATCTTCATGTTTGCGGACGGAGTAGATTTCCTTATCGCGAGTATCATAGAGCTCGCCCGTTGTCCCAATCGCAACGCTTTTACAAACATCTGCGGTCATATCCTGCATAGCGAGGATATTCGCAAAGCCAGTCACCGACTTGGGTTCAGAAGCTAAGCTGAGGAGAACGTTCGTTCGATAATGTCCGCTCGGTGCGTCATTACTAAATCTCACCGCAAAAGTCAGCTGCTTGGTAATATCGATATTGGCTTCAGTCGTGCTATCGCTTAGTAGCGTAGTTGGGCTACTATAGCTGGGTAGACCATGATAAGACACACTACGTATATCTTCATTAAGATTGCTCATAGCGTATCCCCAAGTATTGTTTGCTAGGTTCTCCCCAGTTTCTCCGTTGGCGGGTTTGATCACGAAATTATTCTCGGTATCATGGACTAGGTTGGATTGCGTAGTGCTTGTGCTGGAGATATATAAGCTATAGCTTGCAATATCTTGACCGGTAATTTTGACGTTATGCGTACGATAGTTGGTCTGGTCGTAGTTAGAATTAGTGGTTTGACTAAGATCTCCAGCAATACTCATTGCGATAGTAGGATTAAAACCTGAGCTAGCTCGATTTATATGGGCATTATAATCCTCGCTGTTCTCTCTTTCCTCAGCATATGCCCTGTTACTAGTTGGATGATTAGGGTTAACACATAGTATACTAGCAACACCTATACTAATAACACCTATCGTACTGATTATACCCGATATGCTCACTGTGCCAATTACGCCAACTATGTTCACCGTATCCACTATACGCGCCAAAAGGAGGGCTATACTGCTAGATAGAGGAATAGTTAAACCACCAAGTCTTACTTGTTTACGTTTATGTATTATTAGCATATAGTTATAGCCTCCTTTTAGGTTGTATCTTACCCCTCTAACCATATTACTAACACGAAAAATGGCACCACGAGGGTGTCTTAAGCCTGTATAAACCAATGCAAAGGATACCTTTTCATACGGTTCTCGTGATGCCATCTAACGCATGAAACGGCACCACAAATAACATTTGCACCAAAATGCATTTATACAAACTTAAGACATTATCATTGTATACAAGAATGCTAGTTTTAGCAATAGTGATTATGGTGCATGATATTAAACTACTACATCCCCTCACCACCCTTAACCCATATACTATTTAGGTAGTAGCGACGCAGCGTACGGAGAAGCCGTTGTAACGGCCGCTGAAGTCGGCTGGGCCGACATTGGAGCTATTGAAGTACGGGTGGTATGCGTGGGTACTAGAGAGGGCAGTACGTGACCAGTAGTCGCCGTAGGAGCCGACATTGCGCAGTGAGCCATTGTAGACGATCCCGGCATAAGGGAAGTTACAAGTAGGGTAAAACATGAACTTTGTGGGCTTAAATGCGATAAATATCGTTGACCAGATTACTTTCGTTTTACCGATACACTTATCTTTCTCGTCAGCGGCATTCCGAGTGAGTACAAATACTAATGTATATTCAACAAAAAATCAATCCAAACAGATTGACGACTTTCAAGCTCAAACCATAAAAGCTTAAATAATGGAGACACCGACCGGAATTGAACCGGTGTACGCGGTTTTGCAGACCGCTGCGTAACCACTCCGCCACGGTGTCATAACTATATTGTAACACAACCTGCTGATCCGTACTAGAGTTTAGAACTAGTAAACTCGGTATGATCTGACTCATCCAAACATTAGTTTGACAGCATCACGATAAATATTCTTAACCTTATCATATTCTTCTGGATGTTGTTGAATATAAGTATTGGTCATGACGCCACTATTAATTTCCAATACTAAGAGCTCGTGGTCGGTAGTTTCAATTACGTCAATACTGCAAAATCTCAGTCTCATCTCTCGAACGGCCCGCTTAGCCAACTCAATAATCGACTTCCTGAGGTGAGCAGGAATTGGTTCCGCTATGGCCCCCTGTTGTAAATTGAACTTCCAGGCTAGTTGATCAGGCAAAGTTTTCATATAAGACAATCGTTCTGCGCCATCCAGTAGAATAACTCGATATTCATGTAGAATTTTATAGAAAGGCGATAGGCAAGCCGTGGGGTGGGAGTAAAAGATCTCCGATAATGCCGTAACTAATTGGCGTGGATTTTTTACTTGATAATTTTTTGCTCCTCCAGTACCATAGGTAGGCTTGACGACTATATGGCTATTGTGGGAATCTAGATAATGTTTTGCGTATCCGAGCGAATTATGACCGATTGCATAAGCTTCTTGATTGTGAAACTCATAGATGATTGTATGTTCGACAACGGGAATATTGGCTTGAGAAAGTACGGCATAGGTGGCAACTTTATCATCTGCAATTTTGCCAGCCGCATAGGGATTGAGATCAAATTTATAGCCGACAATATAGTGAACTTGGCCATTTTTCTCAAGACGAACTACCCAATTGTTGGATAAAAGTTCCAAAGTGATATTTTCTTCTTGACAAATATCGTATAGTGTGCTAAAATAAGAGAGTAAACCCTCATTCTTGGATGGAAGGGATGGTTTCTTGTGGGGAATTGAGGAATTTTGCTCAGTCATGACGTGATTATAACATCATGATAAATTTTTGGCTAGCTCGTCTTGTATGAACTAATAGTCTGATTATTGAAAATATTTGCAAAGCCTATGGTAAAATATGATTAGAGTACTAATAACGTAAAAAGGCAAATCATGGATCCAAACCAAAAAACTGACTCTAATCAACCGTTCAAACAAAATCCTTCTAATGGTTTTGACGCCGCCAATACTACCAGCAGCACCGATGCCGTCAATATTGATATTGCTGACGCCAGCGCCATCGACACTGGTATTGCTAGTGCTGATACTACTAACACACCAAAAACGCCACTAGCGCAAAATCATGAGGCTTCAAAGTTCGAACAACTAAGGAATATGCAAGGCGGAAAGAAAAATTTCTTGCAGCAGTGGCAAACTTGGGCAATGGCAGGGGTAGCGATTCTGGCGGTCGCTGGGTTGATTTTTGGCGTGTATGGTATTAACGCTAATGTTGCCTCGCAGCGAAAAATCGAAGAGCTGGAAAAGCAGATTACCGAGAAAGATGAACTAATTGCTAAGTATGGTGCACAGTTGGGGCAGATTGTGAACGATTCTAACAAGCCAGGTTACAATGATGATAAGAATGACAATAAGAACGATAATGATAAGAATCCCGACAATATCACGGTTGCATCAAAAGACTACATTTATGTTGGCGAATGGGGAATTAAGCTGAAGATTCCAAAGGAACTCAAGGTTCTTGCTTATCAGTATATTACCGAAGGTATGTCAACCTATGAAACTATGGTCTTCTGGGGAGTTCCCACTGACACGGTAGAGATTCCAGAATTTGCAAAGATTGACAAGAATATGAGCAGCTTAGGCGCACTTAGCCGTATTAGTAAAGCCGAATATGATTTAAACTCAAACTTAGGACAAAAAGTCTATGAAGATGATTCTTACGTATATCTTTATAGTCATCCGCAGGCTGTTTTTAGTACTGACGAGCAAGAACAAGCGACCGAACAGCGAGCCGTCGACTTGATAGAAACTATGCTAACTAAGGATATCTCGAAGTTTTAGAATTGGGCTGGTTAAAATTACTGCACTTATTTTAGCTTAGCTATATCACTGAAGTAAAATTTATCATCAATGCGTTTGAAACGATATTGATATTGGTTTAGGGAAGCCTGATATTTGGCTAAATCCTGTTCGCTATTAGTAACATTTTTGACGGCCGGCTTAAATAGATCGTCGAAAGTATAGAAGCTATTTTCTTGATCATCAAAGATTGCTGCGGTAGTAAAGAAATAGAGAACATTGCCTTCCTCACGGGCATCAGTCACGGTTTCGATAATGTGGCGGTGTGATTGATTGGTACATTGTAAAGTCGGAGTAATGAAGCTATCCGTAGCGCGGTCATAAGTGAAGTCTACGCAACCATGGATAAAATTTTGTTTAGTAAAATAATCGGCCGTACCAAACAGATCCACGAAAGCCGTGCGTAGATCGGTAGATGGGATCACGATACCAGCATCTGAATCGTAAGTTACATTGGCATTGAGATTGTTATAGGCCATACCAAGTAAATAACTTGGCTGAATTTCGCTTGCCTTCAAATCATTGCTGTATAGATAATAGGCACTAATCTTGTCGCCACTAAGATCAAGCTGAAGATTCCGAAGAAGACCACCATAATTATCGACATACCAAGCCGTATCTTTGACGACTTCTGGTTGCGAGGCGGAATCATTTTGGTTAGCATTGTTATCACATGTATCCAAGTAGCTGCAATCCTGCTTCATAAAATCAAAGTACTTTGCATCATACAGACAATATCCAAAGTAACCAACGACAGCGGCAAGGATTAAAATTAAGATGTCACGAATGATGATGCCCGCGCGACGACGACGCTCGACCTTGCGAATCTGCTTATCGGTAAAACTGGTGAGATCCTTGTGTATACTCTCTTGCAAGGCGGAAATAATCTCGAATTTGCAATTCTCGATCTGCTCACGCACGGAATCTTGAAAGTCAGTGTTTTGGGTCTTAAGACCTCCGTTAGCTGGCATTTCGATTTGAATCTCGATATTTTGATCGGACTCTTTGACACCATCGGAATCGGTTGTCGACTCACTGGCGTCATTTCTACTATTCTTACCAGAGTCTTCGTCGTCGGCACTATGATCTGAGTCATCTTCTGAATCTGAGATGTTTGAGTTGGTATCAGCGCTATTGATTGTAGTATCAGACTCTTTGGCATTATCTTTATCCTGAGTATCCTGAGCTGTAATCTCGCCCTCTTGAACTTCGGTCGCTTTGGTATTAGATTGGTTAGTGTCGTCTGATTCGGTTGTTGTATCAGTTGTACTTGGTTTTGTAATTTGATCGTTGTCTGCCTCACCCTTTTGTTCTGCAGTTTTGCCTGCAGACTTTTTTGCATCTTCTGCCATATTGTACCTCTCTTTGTGTTCTGATTATAGCACGAATTCTAAATTTGCGTAAACAGTTTTGGTAGCTATCTTGGGTATTGAATTGACTTTTTCGGTTAAAACGCTTATACTTAAACTAACATATTAAAACTAAAAAACTTCGAGAAGGAGTTGAAAAAATGGCAACTAAAACAACTGCGAAAACTGCCAAAACTACCACTAAAACTAAAACCACTCAGAGTAAGCCAAAGACCGTTGCGGCTACGCGAACGCCACGAGAAGTAATCGTGCCTGAAGACTACGAGCCAATTGGTATGTGGGGATACTTTGGGTATCAGCTACTTTTTGCAATCCCGTTGATCGGCTGGGTGCTTTGTGTAATGTTTGCGCTCACGGCCCGGAATTATAATTTGCGTAATTTCGCACGTTCGCAATTTTGTTATTTGATTATTGCGATTGTTCTTTTCTGTCTCTTGGCGGGACTTGGCGTCTTGAATACGGTTATTGATGCGTTGATGAATCAATAACTGCTAGACAAAACCAGTTTAGTTCGGTATAATAAATATATTATTTAAGGAGTTATGATATGAGTGCAGGATGGATTATTGCAATTATCGTTGTCGTAGTTATCATATTGCTAGTTGGTCTAGTAATGGGAACTTATAACGGATTAGTAAAGTTAAATGAGCGCGTGAATGAAGCTTGGTCGGATATTACAGTTCAGTTGAAATATCGTGCCGACTTAATCCCGAATCTTGTTGAAACTGTTAAGGGCTATGCAACTCACGAAAAGAGTGCATTTGAGGATGTCACTAAAGCTCGCGCCGCAGTGATGGGCGCAAAAAATGTCAAAGATACTGCTGAAGCGGAGCGTTCACTTGAGGGGGCTTTGTCAAAGATTTTTGCAATCGCTGAGTCTTATCCAGAGTTGAAAGCCAATACGAATTTCCAACAACTACAGTTACAACTGCAGGACGTAGAGGATAAAATTCAGGCAGCTCGTCGTTTTTATAATGCGGGAGCTAAAGAATTGAACACTAAGATTAAGATGTTCCCATCCAATGTTATTAATAATATGGTTGGTCACTTCCAGAAACGCGAATATTACGAAGTACCAGAAGCGGAGCAGGCTAAGATTGAGCAAGCTCCAGAAGTAAAGTTCAATAGCTAGACTGATGTATAAACAAATTGCCGCTAACAAACGAAATACTGCGTTAATAATGTTCTTCTTTATCTTGTTGATCGCAGCGATTGGTTGGTTAGTGGCATTTTTCATGCATGATTATTGGGTAGCGATCTGGGTGTTAATTATCGCTACGATATATGCAATTATTCAATATTTTGCTTCGGCGAAGCTTGCGGTAATGATGACTGGCGCAAAGCAGATTCGGAAAAGAGACAATCCGCGCTTATATAATACGGTCGAGAATCTCTCGATTGCAACTGGGTTACCAATGCCAAAAGTCTATATTATAGATGATCCAGCACCGAATGCTTTTGCGACTGGTCGTGATCCAGCCCACGCAGTAGTGGCGGCAACGACGGGTTTGCTTGATATTATGGATAACAAAGAATTGACGGCAGTGATGGCGCATGAGATGTCACATGTGAAGAATTATGATATTCGAGTATCAATGATCACGTTTGGTTTAGTTTGCATCATAGGTTATATTACTGATTTGGCGGTGCGGATGATTTTCTACACAAATCGTCATGATAGTGATGATAATAGCCCTGTGGGAGTAGTAGTACTGTTTGTTGTGTCGCTTTTGGCACCGCTGGCGGCGTCGCTTGCGCAGTTGGCAGTGTCACGTGAGCGTGAATATTTGGCGGATGCCTCTGCGGCGCATATTACGCGTTATCCTGAAGGGATGATCTCAGCCTTGAAGAAGTTGGATACACATGCGCGCCCAATGCACCGTCAGAATCCTGCGACAGAGGGCTTGTTTATCAATAATCCTCTTCGTAAGGGAGCTGTGAATAACTTGTTTAGTACTCACCCGCCAATCGAAAAACGTATTGAGAGGTTGGAGCATGGCAAAAACAGCTTCTAAAAAAACTTCGTCAGCTAAAGGTTCAAAAAAATCTTCACCATTTAAAGCCGTGAAGGGTTTTATGCAAGTCCAGCGCGCAAGGTGGAAAGAATTTCGCAAGGATAAAGTCAAGCTACACAAAAGTTTTCGTCGTTCCTATCGAGAAGATTATATTAGAAAAACTCAAACTCCGGGTTTACTCTCGCATGCGATGACAACTTTTCAGTTTATTTTTAAGCATTGGCGGACTTTTATTCCGTTCATTCTTCTGATGGCGGTTATGTATGTTGTTCTGGTTGGTTTGCTGAGCGAAGATCTCTATCAGCAATTTCAGGCATCAATTGATGAATCTAGTAGTGAGTTGGCTAGTGGTCAGATTGGTAATTTTGCTAAGGCTGGATTACTACTGATCTCAACCATTACGACTGGGGGTTTAGATACTGGGATGGGTGAATCGCAGCTGATTTTCATGGTTCTCCTGTTTTTGATTATGTGGCTTGTAACGATCTACTTGATGCGACATTTTATGGCTGGAGGGAAACCACGTCTACGGGATGGCATTTATAATGCCTTGGGGCCATTGATTTCTACACTGCTGGTTTTTGTGGTGATTTTTATTCAGGCGTTACCATTAATGCTAGTAGCGATTACGTATTCAGCTGCGCAGGTCACGGATTTTCTCTCGGAGCCATTTTACGCTTTGGTTTATTTTCTCTTCGCAGCAGTAATGATTATAATTTCCGTGTATCTTTTGTCGAGCTCGATTCTGGCACTTGTCGCGGTGACAGCACCAGGAGTTTATCCCATGCGAGCCTTATTCTCGACGTCAGACCTAATGGCTGGAAGGCGCACGAAATTTATTATTCGAGTAATTTATCTGATTTTAACAGTCATACTATTATATGTACTTATTATGACGCCAATTATTTTGCTTGATATGTGGCTGAAGAATATATGGGAGTGGATCTATGGTATCCCGATTGTATCATTTTGTATGCTTTTGCTGACATGTTTTGTGTTTATTTATGCTACGGCATATTTATATCGTTATTATCGCTGGCTCCTGGACTATCAAGAAAAATAGCGATCCGTACCTAGAATTTTCAAAAAATGTTAAAATAGACATAACATTTGGAGGTATAAATGAACAAGGCTGAGGCACAAGAGCGTATTCTGAAGTTGCGCGAGCTAATTAATGATTATCGCTATCACTATCATGTTTTGGATGAGTCTACCATGTCGGAAGCGGCGGCAGATTCTTTGAAGCATGAACTATCGGAATTAGAGAGAGAGTTTCCAGAATTGATCACTCCAGATTCGCCAACTCAGCGTGTAGCCGGTAAAGCATTGAGCAAGTTTGAAAAAGTTGCGCATGCTGAGCGGATGATTTCGCTGGCGGATGTATTTTCCGAAGATGAAGTGCGCGAGTGGGTGATTAGCAATGAAAAACTTGCTGGTAGAATTACGGAGTTCTTCACAGATATTAAGATGGATGGTTTAGCTTGTGCTTTGCATTACGAGAATGGGCTATTGGTTCGAGCGGTGACCCGTGGGGATGGATTAATCGGTGAGGATGTAACGATGAATGTGCGTACGATTGAAAATGTGCCGCTAAGTATTGCAGAAACTGATCATGTTGAGGTACGTGGCGAGATTGTGATTTTTAAGAAAGATTTTGAAGAGCTTAATGCTCGACAGAAAAAAATCGGCGAGAAACCTTTTGCAAATCCTCGCAATTTAGCGGCTGGCAGTATTCGGCAACTCGATCCTAAGATTGCTGCTAGCCGTAAATTGAGATTTATGGCGTATGACTTGGTGACGCCAAATCTCCCAAAGCATAGTGAAGCTTATCAGAAGCTACGTAAACTGGGATTTAGTACTAGTGGTGAGGATAAAGTTTTTACAAAGATTGAGGATGTCTTTACGGAGATCAAACATCTGGCAAGCCACCGTCAAACTTTACCATTCAATACTGATGGTATGGTGATTAAGATCAATGACCGTAAAGTTTATCAGAAATTAGGGATCGTTGGCAAAACTCCTCGGGGTGCGGTAGCGTTTAAGTTTCCAGCTGAGGAGGTAACGACGACCGTTAAGGATATTGTGATCTCGATCGGTCGTACTGGTGCAGCGACGCCGGTGGCGATTCTGAAGCCTGTACAATTAGCTGGTAGCCGGGTAAGGCATGCTAGTTTGCACAATGCGGACGAGATTAAACGTCTGGATGTCAGAGTTGGTGATACGGTGATTATTTACAAGGCCGGAGATATTATTCCGCAGGTAAAAGAGGTTCTAAAAACTTTGCGACCAGAGGGGACAGAAGAATTTGATTATGTGATAGCACTAAGGAAGCAATATCCAGAGCTAGAGTTTGAGCGAGCTGATGGTGAGGTGGTTTATCGAGTGAAGGGCGAGAATTCGGATTTGATTTTGAAGCGAGCTTTGGAATATTACGCTTCTAAATCAGCTTTGGACATTGATGGTCTAGGTGAAAAAAATGTGGTAGCTTTAGTCGATTCAGGTTTAGTGAGAAGTATCGCAGACCTATATCGTTTAACGGAGCATAAAGTTGCCAGCCTGGAGCGATTTGCGGAGCTTTCAGCGCATAATCTAGTGACGGCGATTCAGAATAGTAAGACTCCCGCTCTCAATAAATTTATCACAGCTTTAGGTATTCGACATGTGGGTGTGCAGACGGCGACTACTTTGGCGCGTGGGTTTGGTAGTATTGAAAAGTTGGAGCTTGCTTCTGAGGAAGAACTTTTGAAGCTGCCCGATATTGGCAAAGTTGTAGCGGAATCAATTTTGGCTTATTTTGCCGATGAGGATAATTTGAAAATGTTAGCCGAGTTGAAAGAATTGGGAGTGCGTCCAGAGATGGTCGCAAGTGGGAACTTGCCTTTGACGGGTAAGAACTATGTGATTACTGGCACGCTTTCAGGCATGGGGCGTGAGGAGGCGGAGGACAAATTGCGTGCGCTAGGGGCAACGATCACGAGCGGTGTTACTAAGAAAACTACCGCTTTGATCGTAGGCGAAAAACCGGGAAAAAGTAAAGTCGAGAAGGCTGATCAGCTAAATGTCGCAACTATAGGCGAAGAGGAGCTACTGGGTCTACTCAAATAGGAGAAAGGCGCACCGTTGAGGTGCGCCGTGAGGTTGTGTCATGCTGCAGCAGGAGCGAAAAACTGAGGGTCGTCGAGGTCGACTTCTTCGAACACCAATCGCTGATAGTTAAGATTGAACTCTTCGGCCACATCGATCATAATTCTTGATAGACTTGCACATAGTATACCTCCTCTATTTAGTACAAGACGCACTACATGACACTGATTATATTAACGTACGCGGCTCGTAGCCGAACGGTATATTTAGTTTTTATCATAAGTGGATTCAAATAGCAATGCCTTTGCGGGATAATTAGCTATGAATCTTACTGAATTTAGGAGATTTTTAGTAAAACTTGCACCTAAAGAAATTTTCAGTATATAATATATGTATGCCTAAGTTTGAATTAGTTTCAAAATATCAGCCAACCGGTGATCAGCCACAAGCGATCGCTCAGTTGACGGCTGGTTTGGAGGCAAATGTACGTGAACAGACTTTACTGGGGGTGACTGGGTCGGGTAAGACTTTTACTATGGCGAATCTCATCCAGAACTTTCAGCGCCCGACTTTGATTTTAGCTCACAACAAGACCTTGGCGGCACAACTTTATGCGGAGTTTCGTGAGTTCTTCCCGAAGAATGAAGTGCATTATTTTGTGTCATACTTCGATTACTATCAGCCAGAAGCTTATATTGCATCGACTGATACTTATATTGAAAAAGATTCGGCCATTAATGAGGAAATTGATCGTCTGCGCCATGCGGCAACAGTAGCACTTCTAACACGTCCTGACACAATCGTGGTGGCTTCGGTTTCGTGTATCTATGGTATTGGTTCACCAGATCATTATACTGAGATGTCCTTACCGTTGGTTAAGGTGGATGGAGCTTGGCGAATCGCAGGCGCGAGCAACTGGTGGGGTGATTTGGGTAGTCAGGCCAATGATGGTGGTATTTTTTCGCCGAAGTTATTAGTGGATTCACTGACTCAGGCGGCTAATTCGCTCAGCCAGCAAAACTTCTTGATTTATCTGGTCGCGATGCAATATCATCGGAATGATTTGGCGTTTGAACGGGGCAATTTCCGAGTGATGGGAGATACAGTGGATCTCTTTCCAGCGAGCGGTGAATGGGGCTATCGGTTTGAATTTGGTTTCGATACTTTGGAGAGTGTACGAATTATTGACCCGTTGACTGGCGAAACTCGGGAGAAGCCTGAGCGTATTCATATTTTCCCAAATACCCACTATGCTACGCCAAAAGATCAGCTTGAACGCGCTATTACTGCGATAGAAGCAGAATATGAAATGCGGATGAAATATTTTGAGAAGCATGAAAAATACCTAGAAGCACAACGCTTGAGCCAGCGTACCAAGTATGATATTGAGATGTTGCGAGAAACAGGTTTCGTCAAAGGTATTGAGAATTATTCGCGCCACTTAGATGGGCGTAAGGCTGGAGAGCCGCCAGCGACTTTGATTGACTTCTTCCCGAAAGATTTTTTGCTTTTAGTTGATGAAAGTCATATGACTTTACCGCAGGTACGAGGTATGTATAATGGCGACCATGCTCGCAAGGAAACTTTAGTAGAATATGGTTTTCGTTTGCCTAGTGCTATGGATAATCGCCCGCTAATTTTTACGGAATTTCAAAGTCATATTCAACATGCGGTCTATGTCTCAGCGACGCCAGGACCTTATGAGCTGGAACATTCTCCGGAGCCTGCACAACAAGTGATTCGTCCGACTGGATTGCTTGATCCAGAGATTGAGGTGCGACCATCCGAGGGGCAGATTGACGATTTAATGGAAGAGATTGACAAACGTATTGCAAAGAAACAACGCACCCTAGTGACGACCTTAACAAAGCGTATGGCCGAAGACCTAACGGACTATCTCAAAGAGCGCGATATCAAAGTTGCGTATGTCCATTCTGATATTGATACGCTAGAGCGTGGAGATATTTTGCGTGATTTGCGCGCTGGAGTATATGATGTGCTGATTGGGATTAATCTACTGCGTGAGGGGCTAGATCTACCAGAAGTGTCGCTGGTGGCTATTCTTGATGCAGACAAAGAAGGCTTTCTGCGCTCGGAAAGTGCTTTGATTCAGACTATTGGCCGTGCGGCACGACATGTGGAGGGTCATGTCATCATGTATGCCGATAATATTACCGAAAGTATGCACAAAGCGATTGATGAAACCATGCGTCGTCGTGAGATCCAGCAGGCTTATAACGAAGAGAATGGTATCGTTCCACGTTCGGTGAAGAAAGAGATCGGAGTTGGTTTGCGAGCTATCATTCCACAAAAGGAAGAGGCGACTAAGCTCGACCTAAAACGAGTGCCGAAAGAGGAATTACCAAGCCTCATCAAAGAGCTTCAATCACAAATGCAACTGGCGGCGGCGAATCTTGACTTTGAACAGGCGGCGTTTTTGCGCGATCAGATCGCTGAAATCAAGGGGGAAACTGGTAAGAAAGGGAAGAAATAGTGCGAGTTGGTCTGGATTCTGACACTTCGAAACAGGTAGCACAAGAGCTTACTGCGATAATGCGGGGATATTTCAGGCTAGGGCTAGTTATTGGTATTTTGACGCCGATGATGGCATTGTTTTACCTAGGGAAAGTAAGTATATTTTTCTTTGCTATGCCAGTATGCGCTTTAGTCGGTTACGCCTATAGCTTGTTGTCGATATCAGTTTTGTTTATAACTAGACGATATGCATTAATTAAGCGGATTGACAATGAAGTACTTTTGCAGTGTAAAGTCGGAATAGTACTTTTTCTAATACCCATAGTACTTGCTATGTTTCTATTACCATTAACTTTAGTACTACCAATGTTATTAGTACTATTACTGAGCTGTGCAGTGGTGATTGTCATCGGTGCAACATATAAGATTTCTTTTTGTCGCGATATAGAGTTGTTGTTAAAATTGAATTTAGCAATAATTTTCAGTATATTGTCTATCGTATCATTGGCGACATTTGTATTCCTAGAATCACAATCTACATCTGCACAGGAGTCTTTAGCTGTATCTATGATTCTGATGGTCAGTGGAGTTCTTGGTGGTATCGCTTCAATTGTTTATAATATAATTCAGATGATTGGAGCGGCACAACGTAAGCAAGCTGTAACTTTTTTCTATCTTGGCTTAGCTATGGTATTAATTTTGTGTGAAGTCTTGTGTTTTTGTGCAACGGGTATGTAGTAGAACTCAGGCTAAAATGCTTGACAAGTTTGCGAATCTGTGCTACAATGTGAGCAAGGGCTGAGAAAATCAGCTTAGCACCTAAGGTTTTTGTTGGTAAAAATTTGGATGAAATAATGGGGGTAAAACATGGAAGGTATTCAAAGAATTACAGTGGCGGATGGTAAAGGTACTCCGGAAGTCCGCGGGGCTTTGGATTACTGGCTTGCCGAGCTATGCAAGCTTGGTCTGGATGCCAAGTGGACTGAATCTACGGTGTATCAGGATAAAGGCGAACTCTCGATTCGTGACAAGGGGGAGGTCATACTGGTACATAGCCAGCCTGTCGACCTGGACTATGCTCTGATCGCTCAGCTGGCAAACATTTGTGAGTGCAAGAGCTTCGAGTTGAAGTTTAATCCTTTGCTTCCGCGCATGGCTGCCCTGGGCTGGTCCGCTCATGTATCAGCGAGTAACTCCAATCGGGTTCAGATTCAGAAAGGCGACGGTTCGTCTTATTGCCTCTCGCCTACTCTGTTTGATCTGGCTAAGCTGAGGCAGGAAATCGATCGGGCCGAATGCCGCCGGGATCTGCTCGAAAAATTGCCTGAGTTGATGGCGCGGGGCTGGGAAGTTGAGGTCTTTGACGACCATTTTCGCGTCCAGTCGCCGGATGCCGACATGCTCGGCGAGTATGATTGGTGCGATGAGGATGTGCAAGCGCTCTTGATCATGAGTGGGCTTTTTACAAAGAAGAAGCCATAATAATTCCAACCTCTACCAACGCCCCAGCTTCGGCTGGGGGATTTTACTATGTGATGGAAGCGTGCTGATTGAAGCTTGTTTTTATCTACAAAACCTCTTTACAGTCTTAGTAAAATCAGTTATTATATATAGGTAGAGTTGGAGCTGGTTGATATTAGTGCTCTGACATATTAATAATATAAAAGGAGAAAGAATGGCAAATTTTGACCGTTCCAAACCACACATCAACGTCGGTACCATGGGCCACGTTGACCACGGTAAAACCACTTTGACGGCTGCGATTACTAACGTTCTCGCAAAGAAACTTCCTACTGAAGTTAACAAAGCTGTCGCTTATGACCAAATTGATAATGCTCCTGAAGAGAAAGCTCGTGGTATCACCATCGCTACCTCTCACCAAGAGTACGAATCTGAGGGTCGCCACTATGCTCACGTTGATATGCCAGGCCACGCCGACTATATCAAGAACATGATTACTGGTGCTGCTCAGGTTGATGGTGCTATCCTTGTAGTTGCCGCTAATGATGGTCCTTTGCCACAGACTCGTGAGCACGTGCTTTTGGCTCACCAGGTAAACGTGCCAAAGATCATCGTCTTCTTAAACAAGATGGACTTGGCTGATCCAGATCTAGTCGAGCTTGTTGAGATGGATGTTCGTGAATTGTTGAACAAATATGGCTACGATGGCGATAACACCCCAATTATCAAGGGTTCTGCTACTAAGGCTCTCGAAGGTGATGCTGCTAACGAAGACGCTATTATGGAACTTGTCAAGGCTATGGATGATTGGTTTGAGATTCCAGAGCACGATCTTGATAAACCATTCTTGATGCCAGTTGAGGATGTCTTCTCAATTAAAGGTCGTGGTACTGTTGCTACTGGTCGTATTGAACAGGGTATTGTGAAGTTGAACGACGAAGTTGAAATCGTTGGTCTTAAAGACACTCAGAAATCAGTTGTGACTGGTATCGAAGCTTTCCATAAGACTTTGGATCAGGGTCAAGCTGGTGATAACGCAGGTCTTTTGCTTCGCGGTATTGAGCGCGAGCAGATCGAGCGTGGTCAGGTGATTGCTGCTCCTGGTAGCATTACCCCACATACCGAATTTGAGGCCCAGGTTTACATCTTGAAGAAGGAAGAAGGCGGTCGCCATACTCCATTCTCCAAGGGTTACAAGCCACAGTTCTACTTCCGTACAACCGATGTTACCGGTGAAGTTGAGCTTCCGGCTGACAAAGAAATCGTTATGCCTGGTGATACTGTTACCTTCACAGTTAAGTTGCTTGCTCCAATCGCTATGAACAACAACGACCGCTTCGCTATCCGCGAAGGTGGTAAGACTGTTGGTTCTGGTGTCGTTACAAGCATCATTAAATAACAGAATATAGAATACAAGGAAACTCCCTCGCTCTTCTGAGTGGGGGAGTTTTTTGAATGTCATCGCATATAAGCTTTTCGCAGGAAAAAGCAAAGATTCGCAGAGCCTTCTGCTGAAAAGATGGAGATATTATTTTGCCAATTTCTTCTAAATATGTTATACTCTAAGTAACTATTTCTCCTAAGAGAAGTTTTGGAGAAATGGTGCACATTTTTCGATAAGGAGTGTTTGGGATGAGTAAAAATATCAAGCAAAGTACCAGCGATTTGTGTCCTGTCTTTCTGCTTACGGATGGCCCTACCGTCATGATGAATGTCAGGGAGACAGCAGAAGGTTTTACGTACGAGAGGATGGAAATCCAGGAATTCTTGTCGCACGAGCTGACCGGCGAGGTACGCTTTCAGATGTTTGCCGGTTGGTTGGGGCGGAAGCCTTTTATTGATGACAGGGGTTTGCTGGAGATTGCGCCAGTTCTTCTGAGGCCGCTCAGCATGTGTGTAAAAGTTCGACAGAGCTTTATCGAGCGTAACAACCCCGACGGAATTACGATTGTTGGGTGGATCGAAGAGCTGATGGATTATGGCGGCGGTAGCGATTACTTGTACGTCAACAATAAACGGATTCCGGTCATGAAGAAGGGCAACCTGATCTGTGCCAGTTATAATATCGTGGATGGCACTGGTGGGTTTGTACGAGTCGAGAGTGCCTTCCGTGAAGATTTCCAGCCCAGTCTGACAAATTCACGGACAGGAGTGCATTGCATCTATCATCGTGAAGTTGAGAGAGATCGGCGGTTTGGTCGCGGTGTCTACAAACTGCATGGCACAGCCGACATGTATCCGATCGAGTATGATAATTGACCAACTAAGGGCTAAGTGTTGACTCTGGCACGGACTTCTAACTGATCTGGGAAGCTATATTTTAACCAAACTTCCGACTTACCCCCAGCTTCGGCTGGGGGATTTTCTTTTGGATTAAATTTAAGGATGAAACTTATCTCATGATTTTGTTGCAAGAGTTGTGAGAGGACACGAAATACTTGCTTTTTGAAAATTGGTATGGTATAATTCAAGGAATACTATTAATAATTCAGGTTTCAAAAACTCATTGCCAGTACGTCTAGTTGCTTGCTGAGGTTATGAAATCAAGAAAGGTTAAAATGACCGAAGCAAAAAAAGATGAAGGTTTGAAAATCCGGATTCGTTTGAAGGCTTATGATCATCGCGTGATTGATCAGAGTGCGAAGCAAATTGTTGACACTGCAGTGCGCACTGGTGCGACTGTATCTGGTCCAGTACCTCTGCCAACCAAGCGCAGTACTTTTACCGTTGTAAAGTCGCCACATGTTTACAAGACTGGTGGTGAGGCTTTCGAGATGAAAGTTCACAAGCGTTTGATTGATATTTCTAACGCAACTCCGAAGACAATTGATTCTTTGCAAAATCTAGCACTTCCAGCTGGCGTAGATGCTGAAATCAAGATGTAATTACTAGCAAGAGCCGCCCAATCGGGCGGTTTTTTGTGTCAAAATTACCAAACCACCACCACGTTAAATCAGGTATGCTATAATATAGGTATGACATTTGCGATGCGTTTCAAGAAGAGGTTTTATTTCGTCGCGGCTCGATATTTTCGTTTTTTTGCTAATTTTTCGTTTCGGAGGTGGCGTCCTAGGGTGATTGCAGTGACTGGTTCGGCTGGCAAGACTACGATGCTGAATATGATTGAGTTTGAGCTGGGCGATAAGGCACACTATTCACATGATGCGAACTCGGCGTTCGGAATTTCCTTTGATTTATTGGGGATGGATGGCGTACGGGGTTCAAAATGGCGCTGGGTGAAACTGATTTTGCTTGCTCCGATTCGAGCAATTTACTATAGGCGTACCGGTGAGTTTTATGTGGTTGAGATTGATGGGGAACGTCCGCGTGAAACTGAATTTTTAGCCAGTTGGTTAAAGCCTGAGATAACTTTGTGGGTGTCGTTTGGCTTATCTCACGCCGTACAATTTGAACACGAGGTTAAAGAGGGCAAATACGAAACTCTTGAAAAAGCCATTGCACATGAATTTGGCACATTGCCGGCCAATACGACTAAACGGGTTTATATTGATGCGAGTTCAACTGAGATGCGTGAAGCGGTAGAGGGGATTAATGCTGAGGTAGTTGAGGTGAACAAAAAGCAGCTCAAGCGATACAGTGTGTATCCGTCGCGTACTGATTTTGTTTTTGACGGGGCAGCCTTTCATTTTTCTCAGCCACAGCCCAAGGATCTAGCTATTCAGCTAGCGATGTTGCAAGATCTATTACCGTATTTACAGATACCGCTGAAGACCGATTTTCACGATATGCCAGTGCCGCCAGGACGGAGTACTTATTTCAAGGGTATTAAGGGGATTAATATTATTGATAGCAGCTATAATGCGCATTTGATTAGTATGCAGTCGATTTTAGAAATGGCTCGCAATTTGCATGCTGGGCATAAATGGTTAGTGATCGGCGACATTGTTGACCAAGGGTCAATCGAGAGCGAGGAACATTACAAGCTAGCAAATCTGATCGCCGATGTTAGTCCAGAGATGGTAATTTTGGTAGGTCGACGTACGAAAGAATACACGGCACCGCGCTTGAAAGAACTCGGAATTATTACGCGTACGACCCTTGATCCGAAGAAAGCGTTGAAGTTTATTCAGGCTAATGTCACGGGCGATGAAACCTTGATTTTCAAAGGTAGTCAATATCTAGAGTGGATTATTGAGAAGCTACTGGCTGATCCAGAGGATGCTAAGTATTTGCCTCGTCGGGAGGCGGCCGCTACAAAACGTCGTCAGAAATGGGGGTTAGAATGAAAAAACCGACTCTATATATCATCCATGGGTGGACTTATACGGTGGCGCCTTGGACGAAGACTATTGAACTGCTCGCGAAGCAGGGGGTCGCGGTGGAAATGTTACATGTCCCCGGATTGACAGCCCCATCAAAGAAAGTTTGGACAATTGAAGAATATGTGAAGTGGGCGGATCGCAATATCCCTGATGGTGCGGTAGCCTTGGGACACAGTAATGGTGGCCGTATCCTCTTGAACTTATGTAGTGAAAAGCCAGACAAGTTGCAACATTTGATTTTGTTGGATGCAGCGGGTGTCTATGAGAACTCCGGTAAACGTGATGTAGCGCGAACTCTGTCGAAGAAACTGAGCTTTCTGAAGAGGATCCCAGGGCTTACTAAAGTTTGGCATAAAATAACTGGTGCGACGGATTATGCGCGAGCTCCAGAGAATATGAAGCGTACGCTCGCCAATATGCTAGAAAGCGATAAGAAACTCAACCTTACTAAAGTTACCGTACCAACGTCAATCCTTTGGGGCGGAATGGATAACGTCACCCCGCCTCGTCAAGCAGAAGTGATGCACGAGAAAATCCGTGGTAGTAGCCTAAAAATTTTTGCGAATTGGAATCATGCTCCTTATATTAATCATCCGGGTGAACTCAGCAAGGCGATCGCACAAGCATATAAAAAACCACCGGAGGTAACTACAAAAATGGATGTCACACAAGCTACAGAGATATCAGCATCAATGGCTCTCAAAAAAGCCGCTGAGCCAGTCGTCCCTAATACCGCTAATATTTCTGCTTCGATGGCGTTCAAGAAGGCTGCTGGACCAAGTGCAGACGATATGACAAAAAACTCTGCTTCCTTGGCGGTGGGCAAGAAAGGTGAAAATTCCGATAGCGTAGTGGCGACATTGAAAGGTGTCGAGTATGAGAAAGCAAGTCTTGAGTTACCGAAGCAGCGCGAAATGATTAGCAGCGCTTCGGTACCGAAGATTGGTCGTTTCGAGAAAATGAAGCGAGCAGCTAAGCGCAAACGTAATGCGAAAAAGATCAACAAAGCCAAACAAAAAGCTCTCAAAGCCGAGTCTAAGATTAGCCAGAAACGAGCGAAAAGGGCACAAGGATGATTACTCTAGGACAAGCGTCTAACTATTCGTTGGGTCGAAGTTTTCGGCATCTTTTAGCATGGGGAACGAAGCGGGATGCGGCAGCATTATGCGCTGATTTAGCACAAAAATACCATACCGATGCCACAAAAGTTGCATTATATCACACTGGACGCTCGGCTCTCACGGCGGCGATTTTAGCTGTCAAGGAACAAGCTGCGGATCAGCCGACTCGGGTGGTCATTCCAGGCTTGACCTGTATCGCAGTAGTGAGAGCAGTCAAGGCGGCTGGTTGTGAGCCAGTGTTTGTAGATATTAACGCTGAGAACCTCGAGTATGATTATGAAATGTTGGAGCAAAGATTACAAGAAAAATCTGCTCAGATTAATATTGCTATTGACAAAAAAGATAATGTGTGCTACAATAGAAGTATACTCCTAGTACAAAACACTTTAGGAATTGCTTGGGATGTTACAAAACTGAATGAAATTGCCCAAAAATATCAAGCGGTGATCGTTGAAGATCTAGCGCACTCAGCAGGTAGATTTTATCCAGATGGGCGCGAAGCTGGTATGATCGGTGATGCAGTGGCTTTATCTTTTGGTAAGGGTAAGGCGATTGATACGATATCGGGTGGGGCGGCGATCGTACGTGAGGGTGGCGCGTTAGTGCAGCCGGATCGCAAACCGAAGTTATCGGATAGGTTGCGTGATCGTTGGTATCCGATCTTTGGTGGGATTGCACGCAGTTTGTGGCGTTGTGGTTTGGGGAAAATTTGGATTGGTGGTTTAGTCAAGATTGGTTGGGTACAACGCTCGGCAGATGCAGAGCTAGACTTGTCACGCCGCTTGACGCATTGGCAGGCCAAGCTGGCTAGGCGTCAGTTGCAAGACTTGCCAAAAACTCCTTTACGTGAGTTTCGTCTGGTAAATAATCGTGCCGAGGTATTGGAGAAATTATATCAGAATGGATATTGTCTTGATGAGATTTGGTATGATACGCCAGTGTCGCCGAAACGCTATGCGAGTGAGGTAGATTTTCCAGATACCGAGTGTCCACAGACGGTTGAGATTTCTAAGCAGATTATAAATTTCCCGACTTGGTATAAAGACGGACGCATGGATGAAGCTTATAGAATAGTAAAAGAACACGAGATAAAATGAAAGATTGGCAAGTAGTATTAGAAAAATATCCTGAAGCGAATTTTTTGCAGTCGCCAGAGTGGGGAAAAGTAAATGAGCTGGTAGGGCATCGGGTGATTTTGGAAGGTTCTGAAGATTTTTGGTGTCAGATGATTGTGAAAAATGCGAAGCGCGGGCGTTATTTAGAGGTTCCTGGTGGCCCATTGTTGGATTGGCGAAATTCTGTCGTCGTGCAAGCAGTCTTCCGGAGGATTCGTGAGGTAGCGGAGCGAGAAAAGTGTGTCTTTGTCCGTCTTCGACCGCAGCTAAAAGCGGAAGAGAAAGCATATTTAGAGGGGTTGGGCTTGAAGAAAGCGCCGATGCACTTACACGCGGAGCATACGGTTATCTTGGATCTAACGAAGAGTCAAGAGGATCTTTTGAAAGAGATGCGTCGGCAAACTCGATACGAAGTGCGTCGCGCGGAAAAGTTTAATATTAAAGTGACTTGGACAGATGAGGCGTCGAGTTATCGCGAGTTTCATCAAGTCCAGGCTGAAACTGCGCAGCGTCAGCATTTTGTGCCACCCAATCTAAAAATGCTCTTGGCGGAACGCGAGGCTTTTGGGGAAAATGCTAGACTATATATTGCTAAGACCGCAGCGAATGAGCCGATCGCTTATGGTTTAATCCTGATGACTGGTAATGAGGCAGAATACTTTGAAGCGGCGTCGACTGAGCTCAACTATAAGTTGCCAGGAGCATATGCTTTGCAGTGGCAAGTGATCAAAGATTTGCAAGAATTAGGCATCAAACGTTATAACCTCTGGGGAATTGCTCCGCCAGATCAACCTGATCATCGCTACGCCAAGGTGACAACTTTTAAGCGCGGTTTTGGTGGAGAAATGGTAGAGTTTGTCGCTGCACAAGATATGGTGATCAAACCAGCGCACTACAAGTTGGATCTATTGGTGGAAACGGTACGTAGAAAAAGGAGGAAATTATAAATGGAGGTGTTTGATGCTAAAGATCGCCAAGAATGGGATGATTTTATTACAAGTCATTCTGAGGCGAACTTCTTGCAATCTTGGGATTTTTATGAATTTTATAAAAGTCGTGGCAATAAGGTAGTGCGACGTATTGTCAAAGCCGATAATAGAATTGTTGGGGCATATGCAGGAGTGGTAGAAGATGCGAAGCGTGGACGCTATTTGGCAGTAGCTGGTGGACCGATCGTAGATTGGGGGAAGCATGAGGCTCTAGAAATGTTATTTCAAGATATGCGAGCTGAGGGTAAAAAACATAAATGTGTATTCGTACGTGTGCGACCGCAGCTGGAGTTGTCGGAGAAGAATGTTAATTTGGTAGAGAGCTTTGGACTAAAGCCGGCACCGATGTACTTATCAGTGGAGTTTGCGGGGGTTCTAGACCTAGAAAAAGATGAGGAAGAGATCCTGAAAGGAATGCGCCAGAGGCTACGTCGCGCTTTGCGTAAGGCTGAGAAGAATGATATTGCGGTGGAGAAAAGTACTGATCCAAAAGATATTCACGAATTTTATCAAATTGAATTACAGACGGCTGGACGCCATCGCTTTGTTGCTTTCTCGGAGGACTTTCTGACTAAACAATTTGAGGCTTTCGCTCCTAATGGAGAGGCGGTACTCTATACTGCAAAGTATCAAGGTGAGATTCTGGCACAGAATTTTATGATTTTTTACGGTAATGAAGCTTCCTACCACTATGGCGTATCGTCGGAACTAGGCACGAAATACTCAGGTGCACCACTTTTGCATATGGAAGCCATGCGCGATGCGCGCCAACGGGGGATTAAGCGGTATAATTTTTGGGGTATTGTTGAAGAAACTGACATTCACCATCGGTTTTATGGTGTATCCTGTTTCAAGCGGGGTTTTGGGGTGGAAGAGCTACGCTATGTGCCGGCGCATGATTTAATCTTAAAGCCAGCTCACTACGCGGCGACTAAGCTTTTTGAGACCGCACGCAAGAAAGCTCGACACGTCTAAAATTTGTCATTGACTTAAAGTCTCACCCTCTAGGCTCAGTTTTGTGCTTTTTGCTTAGAATAAGCATCTTGTTTGTGAACTTTCGTTTGGAAGAGATAAAACTACTTTAAGAAAAAAACCACTATATTTTCTACCTTAAGCGTGTTAAAATAGGGAAAACAGGAGGTATTATGGCGCATATTAAGCGTAAATATATTGATAGTCATTGGTTGGTCTTTATCTTTCAGGGAGCGATTGCATTAATTTTTGGTAGTGCGACTTTATTTACGTCCCATGAGTCGCCACGGAACTTGATTCCACTAGTAGGAGTTTACCTGTTAGCTTTGGCGGTGGTCGAGTTTGCAAATACAATTTATCGTAGTAGTCGTAGTGAGGGCTGGTTTGTTTCTTTGCTAGTGGCTTTGTTTGATGCGGCTTGTGGTCTCTTGCTTTTATTTATCTCAAATAGCGAGATGGTTTGGCACTTATCGATCATTGCTGCTTACACTTTGATTCGAGGATTTTTTGAGATTTTGATTGGTTTTCGTACAACAGTTGACCCGACAGATCGTTTTATTTGGGTTTTGTGTGGTATTTGCGGAATGATTTTTGGCTTCGTGATTTTCAATTCGGGACATTTGCCAAATATTGACTTCTTGCGTTTCTTCGGTGCGTATATGTTGATTCTAGGTATTAGCAGCTTGGATTATGGTGTGCATAATCGCGTGCAGAAGTTAGAGGATCGGGAAGCGCGTTCATTGGCTGCTAAAGAATCGAAGCGCAAGAATCCTAAAACTAGTAAAAGACGCTAAGTGACGGTTTTGTAAGAAAGACTTGGTGGATGTATCCTAGCGGATATGGTATAATTAAGACTTAAAGGAGACTTTATGAAATATCGTACACCAACCAAAGCGATTATCACCGATGCCGGTTTTGCTAGTCGCTACTTACCTATTACTAAGACTGTACCAAAGGCGATGTTGCCGATCGGTGCGAAGCCAATCATGCAATTAGTGGTAGAGGAATGTGCTGACGCTGGAATTAAAGAGATTATCATCGTAGCTACACCAGAGGGTAAAGCTATCTATGAAGATTATTTTAATAATTCTATCAATAAGATCAAGAAGCAGCTTCATGACCAGGGTAAAGATGATCGTTATGAAGTGGTGCAAAAAGTTTTGGATTTGCCAAAGATTACCGTGATTGAACAGGATCCATCTTATCCTTATGGTAATGGCTCACCAGTAGCTTCAGCTCGGAAATTTATCCAAGATGACGAAGCTTTTATCGTGGTCTATTCTGATGATGTAGTTTTTGGCGCTTCAGCAACTAAAGAATTAATGAATGCATATAAGGAGAACCCTGAAGCTGCTGCTATTATTGCCGCCCAAGAAGTTCCACATGAGGAGATTAAAAAATACGCTTCAGTATCTTTAAGTAATGATGGCACAATGCGAGTAGAGGGTATGGTAGAAAAGCCAAAGCCAGAGGATGCACCATCGGATTTGGCCTCTTATGGTCGTTATCTGTTAACGCCGGAAATTTTTGAGTTCTTGAAGCCAAGAAACATTGGCTTGGACAACGAGTTGTGGACGGCGGATGCGATCGCAAGTATGATCCCAACTGGGCGAGTCTACGTTAAGAAGACTAGCGGTAATTGGATGACGACTGGTGATCCAAAGAACTATTTCTTCGCTCACCTGAAGTACGTCTTGGAGAATGAAGACTACGCCGATGAGGTGCGTCAAGCGGTTGAACGATAAGATGCTAGGGCAGATTTGGAGGTAATATGGAAAATATAGAATTGACGATTTTGGTTGTCATCTTGTCGGTAACGCTACTCGTCTTCCTGGTAGTAGGAATTGTCTTGGCTTTGAAACTAATTCGCCTAGCTGAAGAAGCGCGAAAGATTGTCGAGACTGGTCAGCACATCGCGACGAAAGCTGACGATATTGTTGATAATGTGAAAGGCATGACATCAGTGGGTGGTATTGTGAAGACTTTTGCGAATCGCGTTGTAGAAAAGCAAGAGCGTAAATATGCTGCCGAGGATGCTGCAGAAATGGCAGCGCAAGAAGTAGTTAACGAGGCGGTGGCCGACGCAGTAGCTGAGGAAGTGGCCAAGACATCCAAAAAGAAATCCACGAAGTAAAAGTAATTGCTTGAGAAAAACAAGGGAAAAGGCACTACCGAAGTAGTGCCTTTGTTTTTGGGTGAAGTAGATACCGATCAGTGCGGAGCTAGGGGTAAAGATTACCCTTATATTTCCATTGTAGCATACTTTTGTAAAAAAGTCAATAGCGTTTATGCTAATTTTGCTAAAATTACAAGAGTATTTGATAAAAAATAGGAGAAAAGCTTATAATTTTTCGCTAATCTTGGGATTTTGCGCTATAATAGTGATATATGACGGAGGTAACCAAGGGAGATGAGCCACTAAAAGTGAGTGATTTTGTGCATTTGCACAACCATACTCACTACTCTCTTTTGGATGGATTGACGAAGATTCCTGAACTGGTCGAATTTGTCAAAGATTTGGGTATGGAAGGCGTAGCAGTCACCGATCACGGTACGATGAGCGGTTTGGTGGAGCTGTATAAGACCTGCCATGATGCTGGCATTAAGCCAGTATTGGGACTAGAGGCGTATGTGGCGGCGCGCAAGATGGAAGATCATGACCCGGCGCACGATAAGCAACGTTTCCATATTACTTTGTTAGCGATGAATAACCAAGGCTTTGAAAATCTTTGCCACATGATGTCTGAAGCAGAGATCCGGGGTCGTTACTATAAGCCACGCATTGATCATGACTGTATGATGAAATATGCGGAGGGGGTGATCTGTCTGAGTGGTTGTGCTGGTTCGGAGATCTCTGAGGCGATTCGTGCTGATGACCTCAAGAAAGCGCGCGAGCTTGTGGAATGGTATCATGCTTTATATGGCGATAGATTCTATCTAGAAATGCAAGATCATGGGCATCCAGATTCGCCAACTCACTGGGATGAGCAAAATAAAATCAATCAAGAATTGATGAAGATTCATGATGAAACTGGCATTCCGCTAGTGGTGACTTGCGATGCGCACTATCTGAAGCATGATGATCAAGACGCGCATGAGGTATTGCTCTGTGTTGGTACGGCTTCGAATCTGTCCAATCCAAATCGCATGAGTTTGAAAGATTTTGAGTTGCATGTGATTCCACCGCAGGAGATTATTGATCGGTGGGGAAAAATTTGTCCAGAGGCGATTCGTAATTCGCGACGGATCGCAGATCGCTGTGATGTGGATTTGCAGCTGGGACGGATTTTGATCCCAAAATTTCCACTTCCAGAGGGTGAGAATGAAAAGTCATACCTAGATAAGCTAGTTTTTCAAGGATTAGTTTACCGCTATGCTGGTTATAAACTTGATGATACAGTAAATTTGACCGTGGAGGAGTGTCGCAAGCTTTTGGAGGAGGCTGATCGAAGCGAAGCTCGTCAGGAAGAAAAAATGAAGATCCTGCCGCGTATTGATTATGAATTATCGGTCGTGGACAAGATGGGTTATAATGACTATTTCTTGATCGTGCAGGACTTTATTAACTGGGGTAAGTCGCAACGTATCGTGTTTGGTCCAGGGCGTGGCTCGGCGGCAGGTTCGATTCTGGCGTATGCTTTGAGGATTACGGAGCTTGATCCGCTCAAGTATGATTTGCTTTTTGAGCGTTTTTTGAATCCAGATCGTATTTCGATGCCAGATATTGATACGGATATTCAAGATACGCGGCGTGATGAGGTGATCGAGTACTGTACTCATAAGTATGGTGCAGGGCGTGTGTCAAATATTGCGACTTTTGGTAAGATGATGGCAAAAAACGCCGTGCGCGATGTAGCGCGCGTGCTAGAGGTACCGTATGCGGATGCTGATCGTTTGGCAAAATTAGTGCCAGATCCAGTGCAAGGACATCACGTTCATCTGGCGACTGCCATTAAAGACGTGCCAGATCTGAAGAATGAGTACGAAACGAACCCAATTTCTAAGGAAGTTTTGGATTTTGCTAGTCGTCTAGAGGGAACGATTCGCAATCATGGTGTGCATGCCTGTGGTGTGATTATTGCGCCAGATGAGCTGGATAAGTTCTTACCACTAGAAGTTTCGGCTAAGGGCCCGATCGCGGCGCAGTTCCCAATGACGCAGGTGGAAGAATTGGGACTACTAAAGATGGACTTCTTGGGTCTTTCTAACTTGTCAGTGATAAATAACGCCTTGCGTATGATCCGGAAAGTTTACCATGATGATATTGATTTGGTGCAAATCCCGTTGGATGACGAGAAGACTTTTGCGCTTCTGCAGCGTGCCGAAACAACTGGTGTTTTCCAGTTGGAATCGGCGGGTATGAAACGGTATTTGAAAGATCTTAAGGCGAGTCGCTTTGAGGATATCATCGCTATGGTGGCATTATATCGCCCAGGACCAATGCAATTCATTGATCAATTTATTCGTCGCAAGCATGGTGAAGAGCCGATTACTTACTTGCATCCTGGCCTAGAAAACTCCCTGAAAGATACCTATGGTATTATGATCTATCAGGAGCAGTTCATGAATATCTCGCGCGAATGGTGTGGGTTTACTGGTGGTCAGGCGGATACTTTGCGCAAGGCAGTGGGTAAGAAGAAAGTTGACCTCATGAATAAGGTGAAGCCGGAGTTTATCCAGGGGGCGATTAAAGTTGGTGGTGCGACGGAAGAAATCGCCGAGCAGTTTTGGAGCGAGCTGCTGGAATTTGCGAATTACTGTTTTAATAAATCACATGCGGCTTGTTATGGCTTGGTGGCTTACTGGACAGCTTATCTAAAAGCGCACTATCCGGATGCCTTTATGGCGGCACTGATGACTTCTGATATGCGTTGGACGGATCGTTTGGCGATTGAGATCACCGAGTGTAAACGTATGGGGCTGAAAGTCCTAGGGCCAGACATTAATGAGTCTTACGGTGACTTTGGTATTGTTGGTGGGGAGAGAACTATACGCTTTGGTTTGTCTGGGATTAAGAGTATGGGTAAGGCGCTAGTCGAGGAGTTTGTGATACCAGAGCGCGACAAGAACGGTCCGTTCAAGAGTGTTTGTGATTTTGCTTCACGGGTAAGCTCGACCAAGTTTAATAAGAAATCTTGGGAAGCTGCGATCAAAACGGGGGCTTTTGACCGCTTTGCTGATCGTTCGGATTTATTATTTAATTTGGAGCAAATCCAAGCTTATGGCGCAAAACGACAAAAAGACGCTGCGAGTGGGCAGACGGATCTCTTTGGTGCGATGGGTGATGCGGGAGTGATACCGGAGCCAGAGATCAAGCCTGTTCCAACCAAGGCTCCTGAAAAAGAACGCCTACTCTGGGAACGGGATTTGATGGGGCTCTATATATCTTCGCATCCGCTAGATCGGTATGAGATATATTTTGAAGAACAGACTCATCCCTATGAGCTCGTCAACGCCGAGAATGACGGTAAATCAATTGTTATTGGTGGGATTATTAGTGCGGTTCGGACAATTATCACGAAGAGTAATACACGCATGGCTTTCGTGAAGCTTGAGAACAAGACTACGGAGCAGGAAGTGATTATTTTCCCAAGTCTGTACGAGGAAGTTGGTGCGAAATTAGAGCAAGATAACGTAGTAAAAGTGTCTGGTCGGATCAATGCTAAAGATAAGGATGGCAATATCTCCTCGGAAGTGAAAGTTATTGCAGATACGGTTGAAGTGATTCCGGATGAGCTTTTGGAAAATTATCAGTCAACGGGTCAAAAGCTTGCCTTGCCAAAAGCCGCACCTAAACCGACCCGTCGTAGTAGTAGTAGCGCGAGTTCGGTAGGTGGTGGGGGCTTTCGTCGAGGAGGCGGGGAGGCTGCACCAGTAGCGGAGGAGCCAGTGCGCAGAGTGGTTACGCCTCCACATGATCCTCGCAAAGAAAAGCTTTATGTCTTGATCGAGAATCCCAATGACACTGATTGTCTTTCGGAAATTCGCCACCTTTGCCAGCTTAACCCAGGCGTGCAAGAAATCATCTTAGTTTTGAAAGACAAAACTGGTAAGCGGCCAGTGCGCTTACCTTTCCGTGTGGATGTTAATGAGGAACTAACTGGTCCATTAGGTAAGCTACTCGGTGAACAGTGCATAAAAGTCCAATAGTCCAGCAAGAGTTTAGGTGCTGGAGAAGTAAAATGCCATCAGTAATATAAGAATACTCCAGTGCGCTGGAGTATTCTTGCTTGAGGAAATATGTGCGTTAGCTAGTAGCGACGCAGCGTATGGAGAAGCCGTAGTAACGGAAGTAGCTGTCGGCCGGGAGGACATTGGAGCTAAGGAAGACCAGGCGGTACGCGTACTGACTATTACTAGAGTCGACAGTACGTGACCAATAGTTGCCGTAGGAGCCGACAACGTTCAGTGAGCTATCGCGGACGTCCCCGGCATAAGGGAAGTTGTAGGGAGCAGAGCGGATCTTGTTAGAACCGTCAGCACTGTTAGTGATGCCAGCGGCACTAGTAAAGTTAGTGTAAGAGCCATTACCAGAGTTTGGTGGTAACTTCCACCCCTTTGGACAAATACTCCAAGGCGCATCGCCACTTGTGATGCCGCTAGTATTAGCTTCTGCTACTGCTGCAGACCAATTGTAATATGTTCCATTGGTGACGTTATTAAAAGTCGCAGTGGCGGGTTCATAACTTTTATTCTGCCATTCTACCGTTGTCCCTGACCCTATCACAGTTTCTGGCATGGTAAAACTATCAACATCTGTATCTATATCAGTAAGGGTGGCACTATGCCCAGCTGTAGCTAAACTTTGCGTAGTTAGTCTCAAATTCTCCGTCATCCAGCAATTCCCATCTTCATGTTTGCGGATGGTATAAGTACTGTTGTCGCGAGTGTCTTTAAGTGTGGTGGTATCACCTATCTTAGCATCTTTGCAGATTTGGGTAGTCATTTGTTGCATATTATCTATACCAGCAAATAGTAAGGCTTTTGGTGTAGCTACCATACTCAACATCACCCTAGCTTGATAATGTCCGGCTTTAGCATCATTAGAAAACTTGGCTGCAAACACTAGCTTCTTAGTAAAGTTAATTGCATTGTTACTTATA